>DATCSV010000001.1:0-3101 GCA_036568285.1 Flavipsychrobacter sp.
CCTGTGCACCATAAATACTGCCGATAGATTCGACAAGCCCCGGATTGTCAAACAATACAGAATTTAATATCACTTTCTCAAAACCACAATCGAACACTCGTTTTGCATCATCCAGGGTCTTAATACCACCGCCATACCCCATCGGCATAAATGCTTCTCCGGCTATTTCTTCTATACGTTTGTAATCAATAGCACGGGCATCGGCTGACGCGTTATAATCGAGTACAATCAACTCATCAGCTTCCTTTTCATTGAAAATTTTGACCGCGTTTATCGGGTCGCCGACATACTTCGGGTTTTTGAAATTGATAGTCTTATATAACCCTCCATTTCTGAGCAGCAGTACGGGAATTGTTCTGATACGTCTCATTGGTGTTACACGCGAAGTTTGCTATAGTTTTCCAAAACCTTCATTCCGAACTTATGACTCTTCTCGGGGTGAAATTGTGCGCCGAATACATTGCCCTTTTTAAAGGCGCAAGCAAACTCATAACCATACCGGGATGTGGCTGTTATTTCATCGACCGCATCAAACAAAAAATGATAGGCATGCACGAAATAAAACCTGGGATCCGGTGGCAAGGCCTCCCAAAGTTCACTGCTCTTTTTCAGTTGCACGTCGGACCATCCCATGTGCGGGACGGGCAGATTACCCAACTTGTCTTTATCAAACTTTACCGTAACAGCGTCTACCCAACCCAAGCCATCTATATCACCTTCCTCGCTATGCTTTGTCATTAGCTGTGCACCCAGGCAAATGCCTAAAATAGGCTTACCCTTCTCTTTTACCTCCCGGGTCAACACCTCTGCCAATCCGGTTTCCTGCAAATTGGCCATACCTTTTTTAAAATGTCCAACTCCAGGTAAGAGTAACTTTGACGCATCGCTTATTGTCTGCTTGTTATCAGTTATAACAGCATCTACGCCCAGCCTTGAGAACATGTTCTTAATAGACGCCAGGTTGCCGAGTCCGTAATTGACTATTGCTATCATCTTTTTACCGGGAATAACTTCCTGAAAATGTACTTGAGCGGCTTGAGAGCCGGATAACGCTTGTCTACCGCCATTTCGTAGTCATACGCATAATGGCTTACCGGTGGGGTATCCATTATCTTCTCCAATTCCTCGCGGGAAAGCCCCAGCTTCTTCAGCACAAATTCGTAGTCCTCTTTAAATACCTGCTCGTCATATATAGGCTTGGCCAGTTCAGCCAAAGCCTCTTCCTTAGTTATCTGTTTACTGAATATCAGGTCGCTTAAGTGCGCCTTACGTTTATCTACTTTGAACTTACGTGGCAATATATATCCCTGGTAGAAACGGGTCCATATGCTCTCATAATGTTTACCGCCGTAGTCGCGCCATTCCAGCTCCTTCTGTATCGCTTCTTTTACTTTAGCCTTATTGTATTCTACATAATTAAGAACAGATACCGAAGTGATCTTCTTAATTGAATGATAGTAGCGTTTCACCTTGGCATCCATGAAGGGAAACGTTTTCAATGGGACTGACCCGAATTTTTTGTGTATTGCCTTGATATTTACATGGTCGTATTTAGGATGTATCCAGCTTTTGGGCAATGTATTTTCCGTCTGTACGTTCGTACCGCTAAGGATGTACTTGATATCTTTTTCTCCCGCCAACCTGTATAGAGTGGCAAATATCGCATGGTCAGTAATTGCTTCTATATCAATGACAGATGCCTTGAGATATGCAATCTGCAAATCTCTGAATTCGTCCCAGTTGATAACATATGTATGCAGGTCTATACCTAGTTTCTGAACGATGTTCTCTATATTCTTAACGGCCAGCTCGCTGTTCCAGCCGTTATCGAAGTGTACTGCCAACGGCCTTAGCCCGTGTTGTTTGGCGAGTAGCGCCACATAAGTACTGTCCACACCGCCGCTCAATCCCATAATGCAGTCATAGGGCTTATTCTTACCTTCTTCTTTTATCTTCTCTACTATAGCCGCAAATGCATCAGCGCCTTCTTTGCCTGTTTTTACCTTTTCAGCATATGCTTTTTGAAATTCATAATAATAGTTGCTTATACCCCTCTCATCGAAAGTGATGTCGGGGTCGGCAATATTATCCATTACCGAAACTGCACATTGCCTGTATTCTTTCTCCATTCAGATTCTCAATTTATGCTTGCGATAATTTTCAAATTGTTCTGCGCTGATGTACCCATGATATTTCTTCTTCGCCTCAAATGGGATACATAGCGATTTATCTAACTGCTTTACTTCTTTCGCGGGTACACCGGCCACGATACAATATCCCTGCGGAAAAGACCTGGTAACAACAGCGCCCGCTGCAACGATTGTCCAGTCGCCCAGCGTTACACCCGGCATGATCTTAGCACCTGCACCTATCCAGCAATACTTACCTATAATTACCTTAGCTGTAATATGCTTGCGTGAATCATATACATCATGATTAGCGGATACGATTACAACGTTCGGTGCAATTTGTGTATAGTCTCCTATTTCAATTCCTCCCCTGCCGGTAATATAACAGCCGCCCATAATACCGGGATAGGCGTCTACACCAACCAGGATATTCTCCACGTCATACACTTTACTTGTCCAATGAACGGGCCAATATGCCTTGCGGTTGCCTCCCCAATTCAAAACCTTCTGCTTGAACCAAAACTCGAACGAAACATTTCCCTGGTAGTCGCCTGTATGATACAAGAAACGAAACTGTGGCAATATGCGAATAAGAGGATACATGATGAGCATGTACGGCCTCCTTATAAAGTAACCAATCTTATTTGCCAGTTGTTTCAGCATTCGTACAAACGGCTATTATCTTTTTAGTTTGTATAGTTTATATGCAAGCCCCAGTCTACCATGTTTCATGTGGTGCAGAATAATCCTTTCGGACCTCGAACTACATATCTTAACTGCCTCTTTTCTTTCATCTTCAGAAAGCGGACAATCTTCATGCAGTAAATGCTCAATGAAGTTGTTATTGGTAATAACAGGCAGTTGGAGTTTTTTCTTTCTTTTGCTCGATTCCTGTGTGCTGTCGCCGCCACGCCACCAGACCATCCCATCCTGCATTAAGACCACCGGATAATACCTGGCCAGGCGCTGCCA
>DATCSV010000002.1:0-11000 GCA_036568285.1 Flavipsychrobacter sp.
CGCCTGTTTCATAGCCTGGACCCCGATGTATTGATAGACAATCACGTAAGCAACGGTGCAGATTACCAGCACGTGATGACACTGCTAAGTACGCAATGCAATAAGCTGGGTGGCCCCATGGGCGATTACCTCAACAAAACATTTGAACCTGCTCTGTACGAAGACATGAAAGGCCGTGGATTCGATCTCCTCCCGTATGTCAACGTATGGGGTACTGCTCCTGATAACGGCTGGGATGCATTTATGGAGATACCGCGCTTTTTCAGTGGGTTCGCAGCCATGTTCCATACTTATGCCTTTGTTGCTGAAACACATATGCTCAAGCCTTTTCCTGTCAGGGTAAAGTCGACATATGAATTGATGTTAAGTATCATTCAGCACTCGTCAGCCAATGCGAAAGTCATACGGAGTACCAGGGAGCAGCAAAAGGAGTGGGTGGCCAACAGTACGGAGTTGGCTATAGACTGGGGCGTGGACACTACACGCCCTTCTGAAATTGAACTGAAGGGATACGAGGCCGGGTACAAGACGAGCGAAATATCAGGCCAGCCACGGTTGTTTTACGATCGTTCTAAGCCATTCATCAATAAGATACCATTTTACAATACCTGTACTACAAAACAAAAGATTGATGTACCTCAGGCTTATATCATTCCGCAGGGCTGGAATAAAGTAATAAGCCGCCTGGAGACGAATGACGTAGTGATGCACAAGATAGACGCAGATACAGTACTGGAGCTAACAGTGTACTATATAAGCGACTATCAGACCACCCCCAACCCCTACGAGGGGCATTATTTACATAGTGGGGTAGATGTAGACAAGCAGAGGAAGCAGGTACGACTGAGAAAAGGCGACTATTATATACCGGTTAACCAGGCTGCAAAGAGGTACCTGGTAGAAACACTGGAGCCCACTGCACCCGATGCATTCTTTGCTTGGGGTTTTTTTGATGCAGTGCTTCAGCAAAAAGAGTACTACAGCGATTATGCTTTTGAAGACCTGGCGGCTGAAATGCTGGCGAAGGATGAGCAACTGAGAAATAAACTGGAACAACGCAAAGCTGAAGACACTGTATTTGCCAAAGACGGCAAGGCGCAGTTGCACTTTGTGTTTCAGAACTCTCCTTACCACGAGCCGGAGCATATGCGTTATCCCATATACAGGTTAGAGTAGCTTGTCTATTGCTTCCGCTAGTTTCCTGTCTTTGTCCGTTACTACATCCCCGGCATCATGTGTATTGAGGCGGATCTCTACTTTGTTCCACACATTGCTCCAATTGGGGTGATGTCCGTGCAGCTCAGCGAGCAGGGCTACTCTCGTCATAAACGCAAAGGCCTCTGAGAAGTCTTTGAATGAGAAACTCCGGTATAACGTGTTGTCTTGTTCTGTCCATGCCATAATGTAACTTTTACTGTATAACGGTTGCCTTATCTAAATGTTTATACTGTTTCAAACCACACCGGTCGTTTATTGTTCCATTCGCCATTGTAGTTAATGGTCAGCTCTTCTCCGGCGGCAATATCCCTCATGGTCTTTATGGAAATACTGTTGCTGTCATAGTGCATGAAATGCTCACAGTTAGCGCTGTCTGAGTGGTTGTAGACCGCGATATAGCCCTGTGCTACACAGCACTGGTTTTCACCCTCGGGCGCCCATTCAAATATATAGTCATGCAGCAGGGTTTGATCCAGTAGCTTACGTTCTTCTGCACTCATTACTATCACCGGCGATATTTCCACCACCGTTCCTGCAGGCAGATCATTTTGCGTAAAAACACCGTTGCCTTTATCCTCGGTATTTTCTATGTATATACCCGGTGCGATATGCATATCTCCAAAAATAACAAACCCTCCCGCAATAGCGGGAGGGTTTGTTTACAAAATATAAGATAATTATAGCTGGTTGGCAGATGCTGTCTCTGCGTCACGTTGTATTCTTTGCGCCAATATACCATTGCGTCCCTCTTCTTCCGGCACTATTTCTACTTTTACATTGGCAAGTCCTTTGTAATGGAAGTCCAGCTTTTTTGCACAAATACTCGCCATATCTATCAGGCGCTTATTGTTCTTTGCCATACGGTCGTTGATACGCACGTACAGGAACTTACCATTAGTCAGGTTGGTAACCTTCACATAAGTGTTCAACGATAAAGTATTGCTGGCAGCAGTGAACTTGTCGTTGCTGAACAACTCCCCGGTAGATGTAGGCCTGCCCACAAACTTGTCGTGGTAGTAACTGGCTATACCCTTTGAAACCTGATTGTCATTTATTTCCCTACCATTGACATACTCCTCCGCCGATTGGGCAAAAGAAAACTGTGTAAACAATATGGCAGTTAATAAAGTAAAAATGTATTTCATGTTGTACATATTAGTAAACGACTGCAAATGTACGAAATTTAGCTAATTTAAACCCCATCAAATTGTTAATATTAATCTTTCTTGCCTTTGTAAGAGGGTCTTTTGCCGCTAAATCGCTTATTATCACCACCTTGGGAATAGCTCCTTTCTTTCCAGCCGCCTCGTCCGCCCTTGTCAGAGCCGCGACTGTCGCGCCCGTAGCCGCCGCCACCACTTCTTTCTCGAGAACCACCCCGGAATCCCCCGCCACTGCCGCCTGAACGGCCGCCCTGGTCCGCTTCTTCAACACGCACCTTGCGTCCTTTGTGTTTTTTCTGAGAAAGGGCGGATACGATAAACTCGGCTGCGCTGCCAGGTACATTAAAGAAACTGCTCAGCTCTCTGATCGTGATGCGCTGCACGAGGTTGGGTTCTATATCAGTCGCCCCGGTAACAAATTCCAACAGCTTTTGTGCTGAATCTATACCGTCTTTCTCGCCCATGTTCATGAACAGGCGCACACTTTCGCGATTGCCACGGGCACCTTTTTCATTGCTGTCGTATCCTGCATTCAGGTCTTTGGCACCACTGTAAGCGCTTATCGTTTCCTGCAGTTGCAGCCATATTAGCCTGCGTATCAGTTCATCCTTGTCCATGTCGGCAAAGCGTTCATGGATAGTATTAAGGTATACTTCTGCAAAATCTGCCTGCGGCTCTGCAGATGCGATCTGCTCCAGGTGGAAGAATAATCTTTTCCTCACCACTTCAGCGCCATCGGGTATATCGCTGCGGTTGAATTTTTGTTTTACAAGACGCTCGATATGACGTATGCCGGATATCTCTTTAGGAGAAACAATAGACATACAAATGCCTGATTTTCCCGCACGTGCCGTACGGCCACTGCGGTGGGTATATACTTCAGGATCGTCTGGCAGCTCGTAGTTGATAACGTGTGTCAGGTCGTTAACATCTATGCCCCTGGCAGCTACATCGGTAGCTACCAGTATCTGCAGTGCTTTACTTTTGAAGCGCTCCATGACTTTCGAACGCATATTCTGGTCCATGTCGCCGTGCAGGGGACTAACATGGTAGCCCATTTTCATCAGCTTCTCACTTACTTCCTGTGCATCGTTTTTAGTACGTGTAAATATTACGCCATAGATACCTGGTGTAAAGTCCAGCAACCTGCGCAGGGTTTCAAACCTGTTATGGTGGTTGGTTACATAGTATTGGTGGTCAATATTTTCGTTGGTTGCATTTTCTTTAGCTACTGCGAATTCTTCCCAGTTGCTCATAAAACGTTTGGCTATTTTCCGCACGTCGTTTGACATAGTGGCGGAGAACATCCAGGTGTGTTCACGCTCGGTAGCCGATTGCAGTATGAGTTCGATATCCTCGCGGAAACCCATATTCAGCATCTCGTCGGCTTCGTCCAGTACCACGTATTTCATATCCGCCAGTGATATGGCTTTACGTTCCAGTAAGTCTATCAGCCTGCCGGGTGTGGCTACTACCACCTGCGAGCCTGCCTTCAGGCTGCGTATTTGTCCGCTTATGGACACGCCGCCATATACAGCAGTGACCTTGAGGCCACGCATATATTGCCCGTACTTCTGAAATTCTGCCTCTATCTGCATACACAATTCGCGTGTAGGACTGAGGACCAATGCCTGCACATGTTTCTGTGCAACGTCAATGTTGTGCAATAGCGGAAGTCCGAAGGCGGCAGTTTTGCCCGTACCCGTCTGGGCAAGGCCAATAATGTCGTTGGGAGTAGAAAGCAGGTAAGGGATTACCTTTTCCTGGATTGGTGTGGGGGTCTCAAACCCCATTTCCGATACGGCACGAGTCAATTCTTCTCTCAGCGAGAAGTCTTTGAATGTTACCATTAATTAAGAACTTAAATTTAAATGAGGCGCAAAGGTACAGTTAATAATTTATAATAAACAAAATACTTTGTTAAGGGGCCCTTTCGCTATAATTAGCGTTCATGGGGATTTCCGGGCATTTCTTTCATCGGCAATACGTCAGATGATTTTTTCAATAAAATCGTCGACCGCGTCTTTGATGTAGAGTTTGTCTATCTTCTCTTTTGCTGCCAGCCCCATCATCTCCCATTTGTCCCGTTGCAGCCATGCGCGCTCCATTGCGTTGGCAACACAACTGGTTACCGCAGCCTCGGCTACGAAGCCATTAACTCCCTCCGTTACAATTTCTCCGCTGCCGCCTACATCGGTAACTACGGCTGCGCGTTTGCAATAGTTAGCCTCCAGCAACGACAGGGGAGTGCCCTCACCGCGAGATGGCAGCAGCAATATGTGATTTTCGTCCCAGATCTGTTTGACGTCTTTTGTAAAACCTTTGAATATGATCCGATCCTCAAGTTGGTAAAAGGTCACCAGGTCTTTGATATATTCTTCATGTGGCCCTGAACCGTATATCTGTACACGATAGTTGCGGTCTTTCCATTGTGGTTGAGCGAAGGTTTCGAACAATAGGTCGTAACCCTTAATATCCGATTCTAGCCTAGCCACTACGGCTATTTTGTATACGTCAATATCCGGGAACGAGGCTGTAGTAGCCTGGAGTTTGATCGGGTTCCTGATAACCTCCGCATTCGGCAGGCGGCGCGCCATAGTTTTTTCTGCTACTATTTTATTCCTGTTACTAACGAAGAATACCCTTTGTGCCCGGGCAAAATAGTCGGTAAAAAACTGACGCCGCTGTGGGGGCATATATTCATATTCAAGCAAAAATTGGGAAATGATATAAACAGGTTTGCCCAGCGACATGAGCCACTCTCCATGCTGGAGTATTGCGTTGTCAAATGCACCGCCTTCGCTTATCAATATCACATCGGGGTCGAATCCTAAAGCTGCATTGCGCCAATTATAGGCCTTCACTCTGTTCTTGACCCTGTCAGCTATACCACCTCCTTTATGTATGTTGGGCCTGAATGTGGTGAAGCCGCCCGCAGCCTTTATTTGTAGCAACTTTTCAGGACTCTGTTCCCATTCCAATGAATTTGTCATTACCATGTGGCCCTGTCCCAATAGCTTCAGTGCAACGTCTGACCATAATTGTTCGCTACCGCCCCAGGGCACTATTTCCAGCGTTGAGAAAATATATATCCTCTTCATGCTACCGTAAGTTTGCTGCCTGCCAATAACATACTGCGACCTGGCAGAAGATGGCTGACGTGTTTATTATTGTTTTGTTTCAAAAAGATACCAATTGTAAAAATAGACAGACGCTACCCTGTATACCAAGATATATGGTGCGGAATAACAATAAGATAACAGGCGTGGAAGCTTATGTAGTAGCTAACTTTTTTTCGTTTTCAGGCGTGTCCTCGCTGGAGAGGTCAATATTGTTTGCTTTTACCGGCAGTTTTATATGGAACTTCGTGCCTTCGTTCACCTTGCTTTCCAGATGAATTTTGCCTTCGTGCTGCTCTATTATTTGCTTACAGATATTAAGGCCCAGCCCATGCGACTTCTCACCCTTCAGTCCCAGCCTTCCGGCTTTTGAAAACCTGTCGAATAAATAGGGTTGCAGATGTTCGGGTATACCTATACCGCTGTCGGATATAGTTACAATAGCATGGTCACTATCTTTTTGTTGCAACTGTAAGTGTATGGTGCCGCCGTCTTCTGTAAACTTAATAGCATTACCTATCAGGTTGTCAAATACCCGCACTATTTTATCCTGGTCTACCCAGGCTGTGATGATGTTCTCAGGCACAGTCAGCAGGAGTTTTTTATCGTCTTTTACCTGGTGTCCCCATTGCTGTTGCACCTGCGATAGCATAAGGTTGAGATTCACTTCTTTTAGCTGCAGTCCCTGTGTACTCTCGCCTTTTACAATCAATATCAGGTCTTTGATGATATTGCGTGCGTCGTTGCAGGCTTCTAATATCATATCTGTATACTGGTTGCGCTCGCTGATGGATGTTTCATCGCCTTTCGAAAGTTCTACAAGGGCGGTAATGCTGTTCAGCGGGCTGCGCAGGTCGTGCGCTACTATGCCGAGCATTTCAGTTTTTAACTGGGCCATCTTGGTTATTTCATGGTTGTTGCGTTCTATCTGTTTAAGCTGTATAAAATAGTTGGCATGATAGGAATACAACATGCGGGAAATGAAATAGAACCCTATAATTATGATGATGCCTGAAAAGTGGTTGACAATGATAGACTCGGCGTCTTGCATGAAGAAATTTAGTCCCAACGATAAGCCTGCGAAGGTAATGGCGCTTACGGTCAATGCGCTTTTCATACTGAATAGCCATGATACGGCAACAAACAACAGCCCAAACATAAACATGGTCATGTTGTCGGCCGGGCTACTGCCAGAGATAAATGACATCCACATCATGCCAAATATTATAAGAATGGGATAGCTGCTGCCTATAAACCTCTTTAAGGTGAGCCTGTGCCTGATGGAGATTTTCTTTACATAATTAATTGCTATGAAATAAATGAGTGAGGTGGCAAGCAGGTAAATAAATGTCTTAAGGTATTGATCAGCGTGAGCAACACCTGTGTAGTCGATAAACATGCTTGATGCCAGTGCTAACAGGCTAACTGTAACAATCAGTAGAGAACTTAGGCGCGCAACCTTCAAGTTTTGATTGATGACAAAAAGTTTAAATGGTATGGCGTACTTATCACTTACTGAACTGAATATGTATAATCTCATACACTCCCTCTATGGTCCGATTGTTCGGATGCAAGTTTGATAAAAAAAATTACATATACAAGTTTATTATAGTGGTACCGTTTTTTCGTGGCATGGTTGTAGATTAACAAAATTAGTGCTGCCGGTGTCAATTGATCTGCGAAGATGTTTTTTGATTCGGCAGATGATTATTTGCGGAATCGCGAACAACTTTCTCTACATTCTGTTATATGGTTAGGCTGCTACCAAGTTAATTGCGCCCGTGTGCCCGCAAAAAGAAAGAGTTTAATTATACGTGGCAGCACGTATTGTGTTTGGCCGATTTATATTGTACATTTAATGATGCTCATTTTTTAATATCCATCTCTCAAAAACGAAAAATATGAACAATACATTGTACATCACCAACCGCACAGGCAAGCCCATGGTGGCAACCATATCTGACAACTATACAGGTAGCGATGTTGTGAAATGTGAGTTGCAGCCGGGTAGCAACAGGATAGAAGTGGATAGCCTGGACACCGGTACCTACTACATAAGCCTTGTGAATCATAACAACGACATTATATACAAGGAAAAAATCGTTAAAAACTGAACTGTTTAAGTTGTTTCAGCTTTTCTTTTTCCTGACTCGTCGGGCAGGGTGATGCCAGGGTTAATTGCATCCTGCACTTCCAGGTCTTTTTTGCCTAAGGCTTTGTGTAGCCTGTAAGCTGTCAGCAGGCAGGAAAGAATAACAGCGATACTCAGATAGCCAGTTATGTCATAATTGGCTATACTATTATCCGGCGTCTTGGTTACTATCCATCCGGCAATTACGGATGCCAGCCCTACAGCCAACTGTTGTACTGAGGAATTGATATTCATAAAGCTGCCGCGACGTGCGGGGGGAACTATTTCGCTAACGATAGCCTGCGCAGGAATAGCCCGTCCTGTGGATACTATAAACCAGAATCCTGTAATTGCAAGGACAAAATAGAACGGAATTCTAGGCATATTCGTTATCAGCGCTATCGGGATTATTGCCAGCAGCACCATAATGCTAAAAAGTTTGAATTTACCCAGCCTGTCAGCCCACTTGCCTATTATAGGTGACGTGAACAGCGTAAGTGCTCCGCCTACCATATATATCAATGGTGTCTGGACGTTTGTGAAACCTACGTTCAGTTCCATAAAAGGCACCAGGAATGGAATAATTAGGAAGTGTCCCATCATCATAGTAGATAATAACAGTATGCCCAGCCTCTGATTTTTGTCCCTTAGTATATCCACCATCATCATCACGGGATTAAACTTCCTGCCCTCGTTGTCATGTTTATGCCCGGTCATATTAGGAATGAACTTTACCAGCAACGGCATAATGATAGCGCCTATGCCCACCACGAAATAAAAAGGAGCATGCCAGCTAAAAAATTTGGATAGGTATAGGCCGAACGGCACTCCGAATACCGACGCCGCTGAGAAAGCTGCCATGATTATACCCATAGCACGTCCTCTCCTTTCAAATGGTACCAGGTCGGCTACAATAGATAGTACCTGCGCTCCTATCAGGCCGCCGAAAACACCGGCTGCAATACGGGCAGATAACAGCATTTCGTAGGTTACAGACAAGGCACAGAGTAGGGTACACAGCAGAAACCCGCTATATGCGAACAATAACAGGTTCTTTCTGTCAAATCTATCGACCAGTGAGGCAGCAAAAAAACTTGCGGTAGCTGCGCTGAAGGTATAGGCCGCTACCAAATATGAAAACTGCTGCGCCGAGATATTAAAATGAGGCATCAGGAAATTACCCAGTGGCATCATGATCATAAAATCCATGATATGGGTGAAGTTGACCGAGGCCAGCAGGAGTAGTATAATTCTTTCCTCTTTCTTCATCGTAAATAAGCCTGCGAATTTCCGTTTATTCCTGCTCAGAAAAAAATTAAGGCTATACGTATAAATAATGGGCGTATAGCTCTTACGCCTGCCCGGTATCTGTTACCAGGTCTCGCAGCAGTTGTTGCAGGCTGCTGTGTGGGATACTCAATACCGGGTGCAGTTCGGCCAGGCGGTTCCATTTTGCATCGGGTACCTCATCGTCCTTTTCCGGCAGTTCGTTGCCTGCGTTGCAATGGGCGGTCAATGTGCTGCCTTCCCTTTTTATCAGTATGGTTTCCTGCAGCATGTTGTCTGTGCCAGTGCCAATGCCCGATGGTGAATGGCCCGTTTCTAATAACATGGAAATACTTTCACTTCGTATGTCGGGAAAGAAGTCATACTGAATCCTGCGGATGTGTATCCACATTTCGGAGCCTATGCCGGCACCATTACCTGCGCTGATGCATATCATGTCACCTGTATGCGCATTGCGTCGTAGCTTCTGTCCACCGGCATTGGTGAGTGTTACGCGATAATTGCCTGTAAGTGAATAGTTCCAGTCATCCACATCCAGTAGCCGGTCTTTAGCCAGTAGAAACAAGTCACGGGCTTCATCTATATTAGCTACAGTAGTACTCACCTCCATACACGCAAGCTTTGTTGCATCTTAAATTTCGGTTCATTTAGCTTCAATTCAAATATTTAGTTATCCGCATGTGTTGATAACTAAATGGATGGGTGAGCAGACAGGTGGTGGAAGGGGGGATTTAAAGGTCTGCTCAATTTATTTTTTCAATGCCTTTTCGTACATAGCTATCCATTCCTTCGGTGTCAGCTTTGAAGCCAGTTCGCCGATTAGCTGATAGGGAATATCGTTCATGTACTTGAACCGGATACAACTCTTGCCCATGTCCAGCTTACGCTTGCAATGCTTGGGATACTCATCGGTAAACCACTTAAGCAAGCCGGGGTCGCTATACACGCCCATATGGTATACTGCGATGAAGTTTTTTTGAGAAGCGATGCTCATGAAGGGTAGGGGTTGTTTGGGATCGCAGTGATAACCCGATGGGTATAAACTATGCGGCACTGACCAACCCAGCATACCATAACCCATACCTTCGCTAAAGCCTTTGGGTATATTCTTTCTTATAGCCTTGTATAAATTGTCCATGGGAGCGATACGTTCTTCAGGCAAGGAGCTCAAGTATTCAGTAGCTGTTTTTGCTTCCGATCTCATAAACGACTTTTTGTGGTAAAACCTGGTCGGGAATTTTCTCCCGGTTGCAACACTGTAAAAAGGTAGTAGCCTCGACAGGAATCGAACCTGTATCTGGAGCTTCGGAAACTCTTATACTATCCATTGTACTACGAGGCCAACTGTTGCAAAGTAACAGCTAAAAATAAAAATGGGCAACTTTAACAAGTTACCCACTTTTCGTACCACGTACGGGAATCGAACCCGTGATTCCTCCGTGAAAGGGAGGCGTCTTAACCCCTTGACCAACGCGGCATTTCCCGTTTTGGGATTGCAAAGATAGGAACTACCTTTTTTATCTCAAAATTTTATCTTGAAATTTTATTGATCTGCCATTGCATTTATTATTCCGTGAAAGTCAGCGGCGTTCAGTGACGCACCACCGATCAATCCGCCGTCTACATCGGGACAGGCAAATAACTCTGCTGCATTGGATGGTTTACAACTGCCCCCATACAATATGCTGGTAGCGTTAGCCACATCGTTCCCGTATTTACCCGCCAGTACACTGCGTATATGTGCGTGCATATCCTGTGCCTGGTCTGACGTCGCTGTACGGCCCGTACCTATTGCCCATATGGGTTCGTAGGCTATGGTTATATGGCCCAGTTGTTCTTTGTCCAGGTGAAACAATCCGGCTTTGATCTGCTCTTCCACATAGTCGTTTTGTGTGCCGGCATCCCTTATTTCAAGCGGCTCACCGCAACAATATATTACCTGCAAGTGGTTAGCCAGGGCTGTGCTTACTTTCTTGGCCAGCATTTCATTGCTCTCATTAAAGTACTCCCTGCGCTCAGAGTGGCCGATTATTACAAATAACGCGCCTGTGCTTTTTATCATACCAGCCGAAACCTCGCCAG
>DATCSV010000003.1:0-12370 GCA_036568285.1 Flavipsychrobacter sp.
CTTCAATAACAACCAATACCGGATATATGCACTAGGCGAGTGGGGGGTACTGACCAATGAACAGCCCTGGCTGGTGTCTTTCGAGCGTGAAAGGCATACGGTAGAAAAATTGCCCCTGCTGCCTGCATTTCCGGTTTACCTGTCATTTGATTTCAATATTGACCCGCTGACCTGCGTTGCCGCACAAATGAGCCTGAGGCAGGGTGCACAGGATAGCTTCATTCACTTCATCAGGGAGTTCTCTGCCAAATGCTCGCTGGAAGCACTGTGCAGGCAGATAAAAATGGCCTTTCCCGGCCACATGCTCTTTGTTACAGGCGATGCCTCGGGCAACCGGCACGACTTGTCTATGACCGATTCCAATGCTACCTATTACAGCATAATACAAAGCTACCTGGAGTTGACTCCGGGACAAATGAACCTGCACCGTCACAACCTGCCTCATGGCGAGAGCTATATGCTTATCAACAGTATTTTATCATCCTATCCACGCTTACTATTCAGCCGCGAGGGCTGCCCCCTGCTCATCAACGATTGCACTAACGCCCGTATTGATATCAACAGCCGCGTCAACGGTGCACTCCGCAAAGACCGTGATGCGTTCAAAATGGACCTGTTCGACTGTATGCGCTATTTCTTCCAGCAATACTTCCTCAGTTATTCCTCTAAAATGCCCATGGGCAAAATGGCGGCGTAAAATGAAAAATTATGGCATCATTATGGAACAAAAGTAAGGCTTTGTGCAGGAGGTGCTCCCCTTCAAGGGGGGCGGGGGAATACTCCCGTCGAAAAGTACAAAAGACATCTCCGGTTAACAATTCTTAACAAAATGCATCCCGATTTATGTAACCAACATCACAAATGAAATAACCCTAAACTACTAATTTCGTTGTATGTTACCATTCATTCGTAAAAACGCAATAACCATTGCAGGAGTAATACTCGGACTTATAGGTGGCTACCTGTACTGGCAGTATATTGGCTGCGCTTCGGGTACCTGCGCTATTCAGTCCGACCCGTGGAAGATGACGCCATACGGCGGATTGATGGGTGGGCTCACCGCCAACCTGCTGCAGGATATGCTGCATAAAAGGAAACTGAAGAAAAACAGCTAAGTCAATATACTGCCCGCAGGCTTGATAGGCTCGGGCAGGTTGTCTTCGTCCAGCATATCTTTCAGGTCTATCTCTATAGTGCGGCTCAACGCAGTAATAGGCACATCATTAGCATTGCCCTCAAACGGGTTTTCAGTCGACTCGCCAATCTTCTCCAGCGTGGTGAATACCCAGCCTACCAGTGCGCTGAAAGGGATGGTGAACCAAATCATGTACTCAGCCATACCGCTGAATACCTGTAGCATACCAAATGGCATCATCAACACAAACAGCCTGATGAAGAACTTGTTGAGCGTAGCAAATTGGCGGGGATAGGGGTAATTCTTGATGCGTTCGCATTTACCCTGTTGCTCATAGAAGTCCACCAGCATGCGTTCCATCTCTACATAGCGGTAGTTTTCTATCAGGCCTTGTTCCGATAGCTCGCGCAGTTGTTTTGATTGCAGGCTGATGATCTGTGTGGCCTTGTTCTTCTTGCCCATCACATAATCCACCTCACTGCTGGACAGGTGTTGGCGCAAGGTGGTGTGCATGCCCTCTATTTCGCATTCCGCTATTTTAAAGTGTGTGCGACGAAACTCTACATTATGCGGCTGCGCCATAGTTTCCCATGCACGGGGCTCACGTAGTTGGTAGCGCAGGGCTGTGAGCCATGCTACATGGCGGTATATCAGTTGTTGGCTGATAAGCTTACGCTCTTCCTCGCTGATGAGGCTTCCGGGCACCACACGCACAAAGTCTTTAGCCATAATGCCCCAGCTACGGCTGCTGTTCACAATGGCACCCCATATTTTGCGGGCTTCCCATGCACGGTCGTAGGTGGCGTTGTTGCGGAAGCCAACGATGAAAGCAGCAGCCGTACCCAGCACGGCAACGGGTTGCCAGGGTATAGCCAGCCAAAACCATCCGACTACTTCAAACAGAATAGTCGGTACGATAGCCAGCGCTGTCAGGGCATATATATCCCTCCTGGTCCAGAAGAGTAGTTCTTTGAGTTTGTAATGTCGTCCGGCGTGCATAGTATGTATGATGTTTGAGATATAAAAATAACTGGTTTGAAGGCGGGAGGCAAAATAGAGGGATAAGAATATTTGATAGTATGTCGGCACATACATTTATTTTAATATCTTAATAACCACAACCAAACCTATGATGAGATTAGCTTGTAATATATGCCTGTTGATATTCCTTACGACAATCCATACGCAATCATCTGCCCAGGATATGTGGCACCTGCAGCAGCCAGTCCCCGGAAAAGTATTTGGAATAGATATATACAATGCATATCGCCAGGTAAAGGACAAACAACCCGAACCGGTTGTAGTGGCAGTGATTGACAACGGCACACAAATATCGCATCCTGCCTTACAACCTTATCTATGGGTGAACAAAGGAGAGATTGCCGGTAATAACAACGATGATGACGGTAACGGGTATATTGATGATATACATGGATGGAATTACCTGGGCGGAACATCGGCAGATATCAGTTACGCCGCATTGGAAGTGACAAGACATTACCAGGCCCTGAAAAAGAAATATCCTGATACGGCAGGACTGACGGAAGAGCAAATAGATGAATTAGAGGAGGCAACTGCGCGTTTCGAAGAAATAGAAAGACAGTGGAAATCTACTGCTAAGCTGGCAAATAAGATGTATGACAAACGTGATAAGTTCCTGATGAGGAATATCTTGAAATTGACTATAGGAAAGAACGCGGACGAGGAACTGACTGAGATGAAAGAAGTGGCTGATGAAATGGTGCGCATGAACACTATAAATACAGACTCAATGCGGAGGGCAATAGTGGGAGATAATCCTGATGACCCTGCTGAAAGTCAATATGGCAATAACCACCTGGCCGCGGGCGACCCTGCACATGGCACGCATACAGCAGGTATAATTATGAATATCGCGAAACAGGATAACTATAAAGGGGATTGGTTGAAAGTAATCACCTTGCGTTCGGTACCAGTGTATGGAGATGAACGGGACAAAGACGTAGCTAATGCAATACGCTATGCGGTGGATAATGGAGTTAAGGTGATTAACATGAGTTTCGGCAAAGAATTGTCACCGCACAGGCAGGAGGTGATAGCCGCTATACAGTATGCCCGCGAAAAAGATGTATTGCTGGTGCATGGTGCAGGAAACGATGGCAGGCAGATTGATAGTCTATATACCCGCAACTTTCCTAACCCTTGGCTGGACTCTCTTACTTATGCGGACAACTGGATTGAAGTAGGTGCGAGTACGAATAATCGTAAAAAGCTGGTGGCATCATTTTCCAACTACGGCAGAAAATCGGTGGATATCCTGGCGCCCGGGCATAACATCTACTCAACATACCCGCCGGATACTTTCAGGGCCATGTCGGGCACAAGTATGGCTGCACCCGTCGTAGCGGGTGTTGCGGCGGCTATACGTAGTTATTACCCCCGGTTGTCTGCACCACAAGTGAAAGAAATATTGATGAAAACAGTTGTCCGCCATCAAGGTTATTACCCTGTTGGAGGGAATAAGAAATTGGTGGCAGAATTGTGGTATTTCTCCAGGGCGGGCGGTATTATCAATGCAAATAAAGCATTCGCTGAGGCAGAGAAGGTGGCAGCAGTCTCGAAATAAAAAAGAGGAGCCTTTCGGCTCCTCTGCAGGTTACTTGGTCTTCATATCCAGCGACAGGTCTTTCATGGCTTTCAACCCCATCAGTTCCATGTACTGCATGGCGTTGTTGCTGTTGTTGCCGACATTACCCGACTGGTACAGCGGCACCAGGTTGCCCTGGAATTGTGCGAATGCGTTCCATTTCATTTCCTCGGCCTTCAGCCATGTTTCCAGCTTCTGGTTCAGTGCACCGTCGGCCTGCATTACCAGGCGTTTCTTGGCA
This sequence comes from Flavipsychrobacter sp., assembly GCA_036568285.1. Lineage (GTDB taxonomy): Bacteria > Bacteroidota > Bacteroidia > Chitinophagales > Chitinophagaceae > UBA5543. Next base: position 4,003 of record DATCSV010000003.1, read on the forward strand.
GCCTCACCTTCACCTTCCAGTATCATCTGGCGCTTGCGCAGTTCAGCGGTTTTCACATCCTCCTCTGCCACCTTACGGCGCATTTCGGCCTGTGTTACCTCTTTAGCTGCAATTACTTCCTGCTCCCATTTGGCTTCGGCAGCGCGCGCCTCACCTTCTTTCTCTGCAGTCAGCGCCCTTTGCTCAGCTTCTTTCGACTTGGCCATAGCGGTTTGCACTTCCATGGTAGCCTTGCGCTGCGCTTCTATCTGCGATTCTACTTTCTCATCATACTTGATGCCCTCGATAGAGAGGTTGCTCAGCGTGATGCCATACGACTTGAGCGGAGATACTTCCTGCCTGAGGGCAACGCCTTTGGCGGAATCGTATTGAATCTCCACCACGGTAATTGTTTTCTCCTGCTCTGATATAGCGTCAACAGCTTTGATGTCTTTCTGTATAGTCTGGTACACGCCACGTGCCGCCTGGTCTTCTATCAGTTGTATCAGGTAGCTGCGCTTTTCAGCATACGACTCTTTGGAACTCATCAGCGGGCCTGTCATATAGATAGACTTTTTGATGTTGGTTTCTATCAGGTCGTTTTCAATAGCCTCCTGCGAGCCGTATATGCTATGCAGTTCGATGATTTTGTCATCACTCAAAGGCATCTTGTAGCGTACCGAACCGCTTATGCGGGCTGTACCGGCGTCGTTCCAGCGCACGTCTATCGAGCGGTCGGTAGTTTTGGTTGTATTGAACCAGAATTGCGCAGACTTATGATAGTGCGATGCCTTGCCAAACCACTGTCCCACCCAGCCGGGCTCTTTATACACTGTAAGCTCACCGGTTATCGGTGCCTGTATTACCACTATCTGGCCTGCATCCACATCTTCAAACAGTGCACCTATGGAAAAGGTAAGCACCAGTATGGTAGAGGCTATTAACATGCCTATTATTTTTTTGCGTAAGGACATGGTCCTGATATTCATTCTCATTTTATTTAAAGTTGTTTTGGTTAATTAATTGGTTTAAACATTGGTTTCTTTATCCAGTTTGTCCAGCTTGCGCCTGCGGTCTTTTATCTCCTTCTTTGCGCTTATATAGCTTTCTTTAGCTGAATGTGCTTTCGCGGTTAACTCATCTTTTTCAGATGTTTCCAGCGTGATGATATCATCGCGTACTCCGTGCCTGAAGTACCAGAAAAACTTCAGTTTGTCGGTCATCATGGGTAGCAGTACCTGTGTCAGTAATACGACCAGCAGCACTACTCCCAGCATGATAAGAATCATAGCTCTTAGCATAGTTGGTATGTTTTAGTGGTTAAACAATACTCGGGCAGGAGCGCAGTGTATTATGTACTGCACCTCATGTGTTTCAGGATCCTATGCGCCGGGACAAAAAATAGTTCTGCCGTTACACACCCGGTGTTCGGGGCATTTACTCCTGTTTTCAAGAAATCGTATTCGGGGATGTTTTGACTTAACTCTAAGCCGAAGGAATTCTGTAGGACAACGAAAAAATTATGGAGGTTTCATCGCTATTCAAATATGGATGCAAGATAGCAATAATTAGTTATACTGCCAAATTATTTACATAGTTATCATCGATATATGGCAAGTGGTCATTGCATTATTTTTTTTTGTGGTTAAAAAGCGGGTAGATGTTATTGCTGTATATTTGCGAGAGAAACTTGATAAAGCAAAACAAACAAACTCTGGAATATACAAAGAAGAGCAAGCTAATGCTTGCGTACGGATTGTTGCTACTTACCCTGGCAGGAAATGTACCAAGGGCTATCGCCGGAGAGACCACGGCGATAGACAGCCTTAAAAGTGAACTACAGCAGCATACCTCTGAGGATACCAACCGGGTGAATGTTTTACTGTATCTGTCTGTGCGCTACCACAACATCAGTGCAGATTCACAACGACATTATGGCCGGGAGGCTTACCGCATAGCCCTGAAGACAGGGGACAAACGCTACATTGTTCGCGCTATGAACCAGGTGGGTGCTGCACAGCTTTTCAGCGGTATGTACGATAGTTCCATAGCCACCTATCGGGCCGCGCTCAGGATGTGTAACGAGTATGATATACCAGACCTGAAAGAGTATATATATACAAATATCGGTAACAACTACATGCGCATGGGCGACAATGCCCGTGGCCTTATCTATTTTGACAGTGGGGCCATATTTGCTGAAAAGAATGGTAACCGGGTGGGCCTTGCCAGGATAAGGAATAATATCGGCTCGATATATTACGACCAGGGGGCTTACACCCTGGCCTTAAAGAATTACCTGAAAGGATTGAAGCTGCACGAGCAACTCAACAACAAAGCAGATATAGAGATCTCACTGCTGAATATGAGTAATGTCTATTACAGGCTTAAAGACTATCCTAAGGCGAAAGATTATATCGCCAGGGCTATGAAGATGGCCGAAGAGTCAGGGTCAGATTACTCAGTAGTATCATGTCTTATCACCCTCGCCAGTATCTTCAACGAAGAGCAGAAATATGATTCGGCTATGATGAGCCTGAGGAAAGCACTGCCGTTAGCCAAATCTGTTAACCAGCCGTATGTTACCAATATCGTTATAGGTAACATGGCTGAAGGGTATCTCAAACTAGGAGATGTTGATAGTTCGTACATATTATACAAAGAAACGCTTACCCTATCGGAGCAGCTGGAAGATGTTGAAGGGCTGGCGTTAGCAAAAGCCGGCATCGGCCAGATATTGTTAAAGCGTGGTGATAGCCGGGGAGGTATTGCGTACCTGCAGGAGGCACTGGAAACGCTCCGGGCATCCGGTATGAGAGAGCAAGCCCTGGAGACAGCTGATATCCTTGCAGGCAGCTATGAGAAAATCAGCGATTATAAGTCAGCCCTAAAATACGTTAGGTTGAAGGAGGCGTACCGCGACACGCTGAACAAAGAAGAAGCGTTGCGCTCGGCCCGCAACATGGAATACGACTACCAGATAGACAAAAGAGAAGCACAGATAGCCCTGCTGGAAAAAGATAAGGATATAGAGGCTGCTAAACTTAAACAGCAACGCATCTTGCTTATTGCCGCATTAGCAGGCCTGCTGTTAGCACTTATTATAGCATATCTGTTTTTTGCGAACCTGAAACGCGCCAGGAAAACCAACGAACTAATACTGCAACAGAACAGAGAAATAGAAGAACAGGCAAAGAAATTAAAAGAACTCAATAGCTTTAAAGACACAACTTTTTCCGTTTTGTCGCACGATCTGCGCAGCCCCATCAATGCTCTTACGGGTACCATGGCTATGTTGGATGCGGGTATTATTACTCCTGAAGAATTTGCTTTGCATAAGCAGGAACTGGATACCAAACTGCAATCGGTAACGCTGATGCTGGACAACCTGTTACAATGGGCAAAAAGCCAGATGAAGGGTGAAAATACACTGCATATTGAAAAGATAAACGTTAAGAGGAAGGTATTAAAAACATTTGCCGTTATGAAAGACGCGGCGCAGCAGAAGGGTATTTCCTTAAGTCACAACAATATCCCGGATGACTTGTATGTTTCGGCAGACAGACACCAACTGGCTATGGTGATGCGCAACTTGCTTTCCAATGCAATAAAGTTCACACCTGATAACGGAACCGTTACTATTGCGGCCCGGCGTAATAATAACAGGGTTGAAATAGACGTAACAGATACCGGCATAGGTATGAAACCCGAGCAGGCTGCACGATTATTTGATGGTACACCCAATACAAGCACTGCCGGTACTGTGGGCGAAAAAGGGACTGGTATTGGTTTGCACCTTTCTTATGATTTTATCAGGAACAATGGCGGTGATATTAAGGTGGATAGTAGGCCGGGTGCAGGCACTACCTTTACCATTACGCTACCTGCGGCTTAATATAAAAGTAAAGGCCCCTTTGCGGGGCCCGGAAGCTTGTTCGGATGTGATCTTTTTCGTGTAGCTGATTCGGATGTGACGATTTTTTGGAGCTGCCGGGCTTTCTTCTCTTATCCCCGGACTTGTTGATACAAATGTAGTTCCGGCCATCCCCTGTATGCAAAAAAGACTTATCTGTTAACCCCGTGTTTGCAATCGGTTAACGACCAGTTAACAGCAAAAGAACCTGTATGTGTTTGATTATCAACTAAATATGTTCTTATCCAATCTTCACGCTCGTCATTGTTAGTGAACCGGCAACAGCCTTGTCATTGAAGAAACTGACAGCATCATTTTTCCGTTGCAGCGCCAGAGAATAGAGCAGGGGGTAATAGTGATCTGGTGTAGGTATGGCCAACTTGGCTGACTTGCTCAGCTTCTCATATTCTATCAGCGCTTTGTGGTCGCCATTGCCAATCTTCTCTTTGAAAATCATGTTCATCTCGTGCGCCCAGTCAAATCCATACTCCTGGTTTATTTTACTGAAATCGCCACCCGGCAATGCCATCATGCTCAGGTTGTGCACCATATTGCCGCTTCCCAATATTAAAACGCCTTTTTTGCGCAATGCCTGTAGTTGTTTGGCCAGGTCGTAATGATATTGTGGTGGTTTATTATAATCAATGCTTAGTTGTATCATGGGTATGTCTGCATCCGGGTACATCTGTTTCACTACGCTCCACGCGCCATGGTCCAGGCCCCAGTCATGGTCCAGCCCTACGTTGGTAGTAGTGATAAGCGTAGCTGTTTCTTTAGCCAACTCCGGATGCCCCGGCGCAGGGTATTGAACATCGAACAGTGCCTTTGGGAATCCACCAAAATCATGAATTGTTTTTGGTTGATTCATGGCAGTAACATGGGTACCACGTGTCAGCCAGTGTGCGGATACTATCAGTACCGCTTTGGGTACCGGTATCTCTTTTGCCATTTTAGCCCAGCGTTGGCTGAACTCGTTGTCCTCAATGGCGTTCATCGGCGAGCCATGCCCTACAAATAATACAGGCATATAGCTATCCTGCTCATCAAGGTTTTCTGTGTATCGATTGAATCCTGATAATGTACCCATGACAGCCGCCCCTCCCAAAAGCGATATAAAGTGTTTCCTGTTCATAAACCAATAAAGCAAAACTACCAATTAATGTTGATACAACAATGATGTTAACATTTCCTTACCCTAATGACGGGATAGAGCTACACTATTTTGCGGCGAAAGCTTTCATTACCTTACTATTGGCAAATGCCCATATCAGCATAATGGCCAATACGACAAAAGGCACAAGGGCAGATGGAGGTGAGAATTCACCCATTATCCAAAAGTACAGCAAGCCGCAGACAGAGCAAATGGCGCCCGAAATGGCAATACCCCATTTTGTAATAACCAGCCGTTTATACAACCTGTGCACTCTTAGTGTAGATATTTCTGGTTTCCGTAGTTTATTCAGCAGGTAGATATTTTCGATAATATCTAATAGCCAGGCAAATATTTGAGCGATAGCCAATCCAAGGAATATCACCTCGCCGATACCCGCCATTTTAGAGGCAGTTTTGATGCACAACATAGCTATGCCCGGATATACACAAAACATAAACAGGAAATCGGTAAAAAGATGCAGGCGCAAAGCCTTCTTAACTTTGCCTGACTGTACCTTATCCTCTAATTTGTCAATTCCCCTTATAAGGGTAGCCAACTCTCCCGGAGTCGCGGTGAACTCCAGGTCGAAGATGGTGAACTTACGTGCTATACGGGTTACTGTTATAAATCGTGTGGCCAACACATCCATAATAGTGCTGAAACCCAACATACAGGCAAACAGGATAAAAAAGTATGTCCAGAAGGAAGGTTGCAATATTTCGTTCAGTATCTTGTCCATAAGAAAAATCAAAAAGTGGTTATGCAATAACTATACCTTAGCACGTTCTTTTTTATACTCTGCCCAGTCAAATGTTTCCAGGAATTGTGTTGCCGCCTTAGCTCCTTTTACAAACATGGCTACCTTATCCTTGTCTGTCAGAAAAAAATTCAGCCAGTTGAATTCATTGAGCTTTACGCTGCCAACACCACGTTCATATACCTTGTTTTTCAGTACAAAGTCTTTGTCGTAGTAACCCCGCATGGTGTTCAGCATTTTGCCCATAAAGGACCCCAGTTCCCATTTGTGGGAATTTTCACCCCGGTCAATTTGAGGCAATGAGTCATCCAGGTCGATACCGAAAGAGGGCATACGTGGGACTGTGATACGTGGATTATAGAATATGTTCAATGGGAAGTTGGACAACATTCCGCCGTCTACAAACTTAGCGGTTACGGGTATTTTTTCTTTGGCTATTCCGAACACTTCCTTCCAACGTTGTTGAACAGTATGATTTCCTGTGTCTATTCCGTTAATCACACAGGCTTCAAAGAACAGTGGTATAGACATAGAAGCGCGTACAAAAAAAGCAGGGTGTATATCCAGGCCATTATTCTTTTTACGAAAGAGATCCCACATTTTAGGGAATTCCACTTTGTTTTGTGTTACTAGTTCGGCTGTGATAAAAGTAACATTTGCTTTCAGTGTAGATAGTGTTTCCATATCCGGGTGCCGTTGTTTCAAAGGTGGTTTGGCAGATACCCGCTGTTCCAGGTCGCTGATGGTATTTATGCCATTATCCTGCATTTTCGTTTTGATCCAGTTGAGTAGAAAATTTCCGGGGTTGATACCATACCCGGCTGTTTTTAAGCGGGAGAATAAGTATTTGCCATATCCTGCAGTAGATACTATGAGTAGCAGGGATACCCCGGTAAGTACAAAGCTGGTGCGGGCGGCAACACTCCATATGATACTGACATGTGTGAGGCCCAGGAAGAGTATGTCTAGCAATAGCAAAGTAAAAAAAGAGCCTAACAGGCCGATAATCCATGTTTTAGCTTCTTTTGAAAAATCTTTGTTTTTAATAAACCAGCGGATAAGCGTACGAGCCACCGGGTGCCCGTCTACCATGTCGAAGAAATTTAGCTCAGACAGATATTCAATAATCTTTTTTGATTTCTTTTCTGATTTGTCTTTGCCTATGGAAGCTATCATTGCGGTGTTGATAGCTCCTGCGCTGGTGCCGGCCAGGCTGAAGAACCTGATGCCGGCTTCTTCCAGTACATAAGTATAACCCACCAATGCAATGCCCAATACGCCTCCGCCTTTCTGCACCAGGTCCACATATTGCAGCTCTACGCCGTTTTCGTCGGGTTTGTCGCCTAGCGTGTCGGATACGTTCAGGCGCTCATATTTCTCTCCGAACTTCGTTTTGAGCTGTATTAAACAACTTTGCACTTCGGGATTATCCGTGAAGTCCTCCGGGAGAAGTTTCTTTCGGGTGACTTTAGCCATATACAGTTGCTTTAGTTTGGCAACGCCATACCGAAAGTACTATGCAGGCAGCGGTAGCTTCCACGTAGTTCTACGTATAATGCCTGCGGATTTTGCTGAATTTTTGGGATGATCCAGATGGCTTAAAACAAAAAAACCTCCCGTTAAGACGGGAGGAAATCAACCAGTGTACTAAAAAAACAACTTTTACTCCTGTGTCGCTGTAAAAACGACATTCATAGTATATGTACCTGCGGGCAGGTTGAAACCCGGTGTACATTTATATTGTACTGCAAATCTTTGATTACCACCTTGTTGTCCGTTTACCAGCAGATCTTTGTTTTCGTTAGACAAAGAAGCGTAACCTGATGTGGTGAACGGCGCTTTTACCGTACCGCCGGTATTATTGGCAGTTACTTTGAGCCAAAGTGCCTCGTCAGGCATATCCTCCATGGTGGTAGAATTGTTGCCTTGGTAAGTGAAACTTGAAGCATCACACCTTACAGCAACTTTAAAGTTTTTATTGGAACGTACCCTTAACTCCTGCTGGCCAGAGGTGACGCCGTTTGAATAATCGTTGGGAGAGCTGAATTGCATTACGGCATCATTGCCATTTCCGTTACCGGTAGCCATATATGATATATCAATCGAATTGTTCAACACCATGCTGGCAGTCTGCGATGCATGGCCTGCCTCGTTTTGTGCTGTTGCCGCAGTATAAACCAACAGGCCGCATATTGTGAACAATGTGATTTTTTTCATATTTCTATAGCCTTTGTTATTGGCATGTTTACGGTTTGTTGTCCGTTTGTTAATACGAATATATGGCCCGGGGCAACCTGTAGCAATAGGTATTCAAGTTGTTAACGAGCTGTTTGCAAGTCGTTAACGAGCGGTTAACAAAAAAGGTGGAAACACAAAAAAGCCCTGCGGTGAACCGCAAGGCTATTAACCATTACTGCTATGAAAAAAGTTCTTATTCTTGGGTAGCGGTATAAACTACATCTACAGCATAAGTACCTGCAGGGTAAGCGAAACCGGGAGTAGCTTTGTACTTCACGCTGAAAGTCTGGTTGCCACCACGGTCAGCCGCAGTTATCAGGTCCTGGTT
>DATCSV010000004.1:0-7323 GCA_036568285.1 Flavipsychrobacter sp.
AGTAACAGTCCCTTATGCACTGGTGATTCATTAATACTGAATGCTTCCAATATCGCAGGAGCAACATACAGCTGGACAGGGCCGCTCAGTTTCAGCGCCAGTACACAAAACACAGGCCTTGCTAATCTGGATACACCTAATACAGGTAATTACATCGTAACTGCAACCATCAACAACTGCGTATCACTGCCCGACACGGCCATTGTTACAGTGCATGATGTGCCCATTATCAACACCTACAATTACATACATCCTACCACATGCGGCGGCAGCGAGGGTGCTATCAGTTTGTTGGGACTGAAGAATAATACGACTTACACCGTTGCCTTCAAACATAATACAGTTGCCCAGGCTCCGCAAAGCATCAGTACCAATAGCACGGGCACACTTACCATAACCGGGCTGAGCGCAGGCATATACACAGGCTTAACCATTACACAAAACAATTGCACATCTGACAGCATTGGCACAGTGATACTAAATGACCCTAATGCTCCGGTGGTCACTACAACCAACAACTCGCCCATATGTGAGGGGGACACGCTCAAGCTATTTGCCACTGCCGACTCGGCAGGTGTAACATGGAGCTGGTCAGGACCATTGAGCTATAGCAACAATATTCAAAACCCGGTTATCACAAACGCTTTACCTGCACAGTCGGGTGGATATACGCTGACTGCTACTAAAAACAATTGTACTTCGATTGCTGATACAACGACAGTAATTGTATACCCTACTCCCGCATTACCAACAGCAAGCAATAATAGTCCCCTGTGTTCAGGAAATACGTTGCATCTATTTGCCGATAGCCTGGCGGGGGCTACCTATGCGTGGACGGGGCCGATTTCATTTACTTCCTCAGCTCAAAACCCGTCCATATCCAATGCTCAACCTGCTATCTCAGGCAAATATTATGTGTATGCTACCGTGAACGGGTGTATATCTCCTACAGACTCTACGACAGTCGCAGTTTACCCGCTGCCTGCACCTATAATAGGAGGCACAACACTTAATAACCCCACAACATGTGGCGGCAGCGATGGTCAAATATTGATAAGTGGCTTGAATGCCAATACCTCTTATATAGTCAATTATATGAAAAACGGCAACGCGCAATCGCCTGCCACCGTAACCACAAACGGAGGAGGAGTGCTCACCATCAGCAATCTTACAGCAGGCAATTATGCTATGGCTACCGTAACATCAACCAACGGCTGTACTTCAGACCCATTACCTGCAATAGTGCTTGCCGACCCTGTGCCCCCGGTTGTTGCGGTCAGCGCGTTTACTAACCCCACTACCTGCCTGGGCAGCGAGGGCTCGATCACATTATCAGGGTTACAACAAAACAGTACATACAGTTTGATGTACCGTAAGGATTCTGTAGCGCAAACACCTGTTACATTGACCGGGACATCTTCAGGCACAATCCTCCTTACCGGCCTCTCGCAGGGATACTATGATAGCCTGCGAGTAGAAATATACAACTGCTACTCTAATATCACAGGGCCGGTGATATTGAGTGACCCCAATGCTCCCGTGGTAATTGCATCCGCCATTTCGCCTATCTGCCAGGGCGAAGCCATAACCTTATCCGGCACCAGCGATTCTACCGGCGTAGTGTGGAGTTGGTCGGGGCCAATGGGCTTTACTTCATCTTTACAAAACCCATTGATTGCAAATGCTGTTCCGGCACAGTCAGGCATCTACACGCTGTACGCTACCAAAAACAATTGCACATCAGCTGCAGATACAGCAACAGTATTGGTACACCCGACCCCGGCAACCCCGTCTGCATCTGACAACACACCAATATGTTCCGGCAGCGTCTTACAGCTAAGTTCGTCCACAATACCCGGTGCAACTTATGAATGGACAGGTCCAAAATCTTTTACTTCGCTACAGCAATCACCTTCTATTGCGAATGCAGATTCATCTCATAGCGGCAATTATGTAGTCTACGCTATCGTAAACAACTGCTACTCGATGCCGGACACGACAACTGCAACAGTGTACCAGGTACCCGAAGTAGATAGTGTTGAGTACGCCCATCCTGTTACCTGCAACGGCACTGAGGGAAGTATCACATTAACGGGATTATTAGCTAATACTGCCTATACAGTACATTACAGCAAAAATTCAGCGTCACAATCACCGGTGCTGATATCAACCGGTATATCGGGAAGACTGCTAATCAACAACCTTGGCGCAGGTATCTATTCAGGCATCACAGTTATGCTTAATAACTGTATTTCTGATTCAGTATCGGCGGTAGTGCTGCTTGACCCTAATGCCCCTGTAGTTGCCACCAACAACAATACGCCGATATGCGAGGGCGATACATTGAGGCTGTTTGCCTCCGCAGACTCAAGCAATGTTGCCTGGTCATGGACGGGTCCGGGAGGTTTCATCTCATCAACTCAAAACCCTGTAATCAGCACCGCGCTTCCTGCGCAATCCGGAACATATATTCTTACCGCAACGAAAAACAATTGCACCTCGGTAGCCGATACAACAACCGTAATTGTGCACCCTACCCCGCCTACCCCGGTAGCAGGCAGCAATAGCCCATTGTGTGCGGGTTCGACTTTACAACTTGTATCATCTGCAATAACCAATGCTACCTACTACTGGACAGGACCTCAATCATTCAGTTCCCCTGCGCAGTCGCCGGCTATCACCAACGCCGACACCTTTCACTCAGGCGATTACATTGTTTACGTAACCGTGAACAATTGCCCTTCTGCCGCAGACACCACGGGTGTAGTTGTCCACCACATACCTGCAGTAGATACATTTGAATATACCAACCCTACTACCTGTGGTGGCACACAGGGCACCATAACACTGAAAGGACTGAGGATCAACAAGCTCTATACTGTTGACTTCAACCGGAATAACGTAGCTCAACCCTCACAGAACATCAACACGACCAGCACAGGCAACCTGGTAATCAGCGGGCTAAGTGCAGGTCTTTATTCAGGCATCAGGGTGACGCTGAACAACTGCACATCAGATTCCATTTCGCCTGTCATCCTCAACGATCCGAACTCGCCCGGGGCATATGCCGCCAACAACACGGCAATATGCCAGGGAGATACATTACTACTGACTGCAACCGCAGACTCTACAGGGGTAAGCTGGCAATGGAGCGGGCCAATGTCTTACAATTCATCAACGCAAAACCCTGTCTTATTGAATACTACACCGGGGATGTCGGGTGTATACACTCTTACCGTTACCAAAAACAATTGCGTGTCTATTGACACAACAACAGTGATTGTGCACCCTACGCCCGCTACCCCTGTAGCGGTCAGCAATTCTCCACTATGTTCGGGCGATACACTATTGCTTATTGCTCCCACGGTTGCGGGCGGCAGTTGGTCGTGGACAGGACCAAAATCGTTTACCTCATCATTGCAAAACCCTTCTATAAATTCAATAGACACAACGCACAAGGGCAATTATATCGTCACAGTATCTGTTAATGGTTGCTCATCATTGCCTGATACTGAAATTGTCAGTATCTATCACCTCCCTGCTATTTCCAGCACTTCCTACGGGCACCCTACTACTTGTGGCGGCACACAGGGCTATATTTCATTGGGCGGACTTGTACCTAATTCGAGCTTCACTGTCAGCTTTAAAAAGAACGGTACCCCTCAATCGCCCGTTTCACTCTTGTCAAACGGTTCCGGTGTACTGACCATAGCGGGATTGAATACCGGCCTATATGATAGTATCAGGGTGGCAGTGCAGCACTGCGCTTCTAATATTGCCGGGCCTTTCACATTGGAAGACCCCAGGGCACCGGCAGTATTCCCATCCAACAATACAGCTATTTGCCAGGGCGATACCCTGCTGTTATATGCCAGGAGTGACTCATCCGGAGTTACATGGTCATGGACGGGACCGATGGGCTTTACTTCGACACTCACCAATCCGGTAATATTGAACGCCCAGCCGTCTCAATCAGGCACTTACTTTTTGTCAGCCACAAAAAACAACTGTTCGTCTGCACCGGTGCCTACCAATGTAGTTGTACATCCGACACCAGCCGTACCTGTTATTAATTCTAACAGCCCGCTCTGCCCGGGAGATGTTTTGAACCTCTTCGCTCCCGGTATTGCCAGTGCATCCTACCAATGGACTGGGCCTTTAAGTTTCAGCGATACAGGTAGCTCACCAACACTGCCGAATGTCCAGCCTGTCAATTCTGGTATTTATTCAGTAGTTATGACCGTGAATGGCTGCATCTCTCCGACTGGCAGTGCCAGTATCACCGTCAATACCACACCACTGGCACCTGTGGTACAACCATGGACCTATTATTGCCTGGAGGATACGGCACAGCCGCTGACAGCTACGGGTGCTAACCTGCTTTGGTACACCACAGCCACAGGCGGTGTTGGCAGTCCCTTTGCACCGGTGCCGGCTACTAACAGCCCGGGTGTAAGTACATGGTATGTAAGCCAGATGGTCAACGGTTGCGAGGGGCCACGTTCAAGAACTGATGTACTCGTTCGTCCGCTACCCCTGCCACCCGTTACGGTACCCTCACTTATATACTGCCAGGATGCGCCAACGCCACCGCTTACAGCGTCAGGTACTTCGTTGCTATGGTACACCACACCTGCCGGAGGAACCGGTTCCACCAATGCACCCACGCCCTCGTCTGCTTCACCAGGCATATCCAAATGGTATGTGAGCCAAACCGATGTGAACGGTTGCGAGAGCAAACGCGATTCAATATCCGTAACCATCAATCCCGTATTCAGGGCAGATATTCGCGTGGAGGATGATACAGTATGCTTAAATGATAACATCATCGTTTATAACAACAACACTAATATACCTGCGTCAACCCTAACATGGAGCTTCAGCGGTGCTGACATAATCTCCGGCGACAGCAGTGGGCCTTATATGCTGAGCTACAACACACCGGGCGTAAAGACGATCAGACTGGCAGTGGATAGTACCGAATGTGATGAGGACGACTCCCTGGACGTGTACGTCGCACCGCTACCCGACGGGTCATTCAGCATTACTAAAGACGGCTGCGTAAACGGCGCTATCGAATTGAACCCATTGTGGAAAGATGGCGTGGCATACCAGTGGTCTTTGGATGGAGGTGGTATCAAAGACAGCGCCAACAGAATCTACAACGCAAGCTGGGCAGAGCCGGGTAACAAGGTTGTCGTGCTCATCGTATACTCTGGTTTAGGTTGCTCATCGGGGCCATACACAGCACATACTACTATACATGATAAGCCGGTGGTATCTATTGGATACGTAAGCAACTACGATGTATGTGCTGAGGACACCGTCTTTTTGCGAACTACAGATAGCATGGGGCTGCAATACAACTGGCAGGCAGGTAGCAGACTGCTCTATACCGAAGGGCCGCAGACCTTTGCGATAGTAACCGGCAGGGACCTGGTGATATTGACCGGCATTAATGAATGGGGTTGCCGGAATACAGACTCTGCTGAAATAACTGCCCACAGTTGCTGCGAGATAGCCGTGCCTAATGCCTTTACGCCTAATAATGATGGCCTAAACGACAGGTTCAGGGTAATAACTGATGGTAACCAGCGCATCGGTACCTTCATCATTATGAACCGTTGGGGGCAAAAGCTTTTTGAAACAAGGAATGTCACGGATGGATGGGACGGCACTTACAACGGCACCCTGCAGGAAATGGGGACCTACTACTACTACATTAAATACACTTGTACCAGCAGCGAAACATTTGATAAAAAAGGAGAGGTGATACTTTTAAGATAGTATCACCTCCAAAAAATATTATGCTTGTCCTACTTTTTCAACGGCTTGGCAACCGCATCAAATTTGGTATTGATAGTAAAAACCGTAGCAGAATCGGGAGCGTCATAAAAATGGCCTTGTAACCTGAAGTACATTGAATCGCGGAGAAAATAATCCTTCAGATTTTCTTGAGAGGTTACCATGTTGATTACCTGCAGGCCTTTAGGAATATCAAAATAATAGGCGGCCTGTACTTCAGGCAAGCCTGTAGCCGATACGAACAGCCAGAGAGAATCTACCATGTCAAACGTCTGCGATGCAGGTGCATTGATCTCGAGTTTCAGCTCAGAAAGTTTTGCCTCACTTATCAGTTCAGAACTGGTATTGTATTCCTTGATATATTCTTCCGATTTGGTTTCTACCGCTATGGCAGGAATAGAGGTGGTAAGCCCCGCCGGTGGTATGGGTGGATTGCCGGGTAAACCCTGCACATTCACCTGCTTGCTGTAGGGTACTGAAAACTTAACTTCCACCAGATCTTCCAGTTTCTTGACGCAGGAAGCAGACAAGGCGATAACGGCTAATGACAATGCGACTATTCGTTTCATATATAAGTGTATAAGCCACAAAGATAATATAAAGGGTTGAACTTTGTTAAACAACGCACCCGGCAGACTCAAGTGATGGCAACACTAAACCTTTGTAAGTGATTGATAGACTGCTGTTCATAACCCGCCGTAACTGGTTGAGTTTTCGTTAGTGCGTGCTGCCCCACGTAGGATAATCTTTCCGATTGACAGAGCATCTTCAGCCTGATGCCAATCGCCCCGTTTCAAAAACGGGCAGAGAGCCTTTGACTCATGACTATCGACTAAATCCGTACCTTTGCGCCTCCGTTTTATGCAAGTGAATAAATCTATAGCATTTCATACACTGGGCTGCAAGCTCAATTTCTCCGAAACGTCCACCCTGGGGCGTATGATGGAGCAGGAGGGTTTTGTAAAAAAGGCTTTTGACGAGGAGGCAGATGTATACGTTATCAACACCTGCTCGGTAACCGACAATGCCGATAAGGAGTGCCGCCAGATAGTGCGCCGCATACAACGCCGCGCACCCGAGGCTATGGTAGTGATTACAGGCTGCTACGCCCAATTGAAACCCGAGGAAATAGCCGGCATAGAGGGTGTAGACCTGGTGTTGGGAGCGGCTGAAAAGTTTAACCTGCCGCGCCACCTGCACCAACTGACTAAGAGCAAAACGCGGGCTGAGGTATATAGTTGTGATATAGATGCAGTTGAGGGTTTTCACAGCTCATACTCGGTAAACGACAGGACGAGGGTGTTCCTGAAAGTGCAGGATGGATGCGATTATAATTGTAGTTTCTGTACGATACCGCTGGCGCGGGGCCACAGCCGCAGCGATAGTATAGCGGGGGTACTGGATAATGTACGCGAACTGGCCCAGGCGGGTACCAAAGAGATAGTGTTGACGGGTATCAACCTGGGAGACTTTGGCAAGGGTACCCATGGCGGCAAAAAGCGGGAAGAGAGTTTTCAC
>DATCSV010000005.1:0-3937 GCA_036568285.1 Flavipsychrobacter sp.
ATTATTGAAAGAGGCGGCCTGTAATAAAAAGTATGTCCAAAAATAACTATCCTGTAAAGACTGATTATTGGAAACTTTTTATCATCATCGGGCAAGTTATGATAATCAAAAGAGTTGTTATTCTTCAAGTCTTCTAATTCAATAAAGTGTACAAACTCTTTGTATTTTATGTAGCATATAAATGCTGATACAATCAGACAACTAAACCATATCCATACAAAGATTTCCATTGTAGCCATATCTGCTTTTACAACTCCACACAAACATTTTTAGGTTCGGTGAAGAACTTGAGTGCTTCCCATCCGCCTTCTCTTCCTACGCCAGAGTTTTTAAATCCGCCGAAAGGGGTACGCAGGTCGCGGAACAGCCAGCAGTTAACCCATATAATGCCGCTCTTCACATTCATAGCTACACGGTTGGCGCGGGTGATGTCCTGCGTCCATATAGTAGCTGCCAGGCCATATTCACTGGCATTGGCCAGTTCCATCGCTTCTTCTTCTGTTCGGAAGGATTGTATCGTTACCACAGGGCCGAAAATTTCTTCCATATTAGTGCGGCAGTTGGGGCCAAGACCTTCAATAATAGTAGGTTGTATGAAGTACCCGTTTTCGCAGCGGCCTTCTCCTTGCACAGCCTCGCCACCCAATAGTATGTTACCGCCTTCTTCTTTGGCCAGTGCTATTGCGCCCAGTACTTTGTCGTAGTGCATTTTGCTCACTACTGCACCCTGTTTGCTTTCGTCCAGCAGCGGGTCGCCCGGAATGAGTTTAGCAGCACGTTCTATAAATTCAGCTTTGAACTTTTCGTAGATGCTTTCTTCCACCAATACACGGCTGCCGCAGAGGCATATCTGTCCCTGGTTGGCAAACGATGATTGCAGGGTAGTGCGCATCATCTTGTCCCAATCGCAATCGGCGAATATGATATTGGGGTTCTTGCCGCCCAGCTCTAATGATACTTTTTTGAACATCGGCCCTGCCGTAGCAGCTATGTCTTTACCTGCGCGTGTACTACCTGTAAAGGATATTGCTTTTATCTCAGGATGTGCAACAATAGCACTACCGCAGTTGGGGCCGTTACCGTGAATGATGTTGAGTACACCGGCGGGCAGGCCCGCTTCTTTACATATCACGCTGAGCAGGTAGCCCGTCATAGGTGTTACCTCGCTGGGCTTGGCCACCACGCAATTGCCTGCGGCCAGCGCGGGGGCTATCTTCCAGGTAAAGAGGTAAAGCGGCAGGTTCCAGGGGGAGATACAGCCCACTATACCTATAGGTTGGCGCAGCGTATAATTGATAGCTCTGTCTTCAGTCATGTGGCTCTCCGACGAGAAATGCATGAGCCCGGTAGCGAAAAACCTGAAATTGCTGGAAGCGCGGGGTATATCCACCTTTTTGCTCAGCCATAGCGGTTTACCATTGTCGTTGGTTTCGGCCAGGGCCAGTGCATCCATGTTAGCATCTATCAACTCGGCTATATGGTTCAGTATCTTAAAACGCTCTTCGGCTGGTGTAACACTCCAGGCCGGGAAAGCAGCACGGGCAGCACCTACAGCCTCTTCCACATCCGCCAGGTCGCTGTCGGGGGTATAGCTGTACACTTCGCCCGTGGCGGGATTAACATTATCCATATACTTACCACTCAGCGGGCGTTGCAGTTCGCCGCCTATGTAGTTGGCTATATATTCGGGAGCATTGAGATTCATGGTGCAAAGATAAACCCCAACCCCTAAAGGGGCTATTTTTTGTTAACTAATGACAAAGAGGATTTAACTGAAAGCGATAACGAAGTTTTGCAAGTGATTGATTGACAATACGCTACAACACAATTGTTAACTTTTGTTAACTGCAAGCCTATTTCTTCCGCAGCAACACTTGTAATAAAAATCCCCAACTGCAGGTTGGGGAAAGTAGCTATTACTGTTGACGATGTATATGAGGTTCTTATCATAAGGCGGTGCGGTATATCATAGTGGTTTTCGGTTCATTCTGAAATATTATTCTATAACAAAAATACAAAATTATATATTTATGTACAACTATTCCTCTTCGCTATCTTCAACTTTTTTTCCGGGAAAAGATGTGAATTTGTACACGACCGAAAACATCAGGTAACTGCCTATGCGGTTGACGGCTACATCTTCATAATAGTTATCAGCGATATTTCTTTGTACAGTCGGGTAGTTGTTAAACACATCAAACGCCTGCACGCGCAACGATAAGCCATTGGGTTTTTTAAATGTTTTACTGAGCATGACATTCATCAGGAAGAATTCCTGCTGAAAACTTTGCGCCAGCCCTATGTTAGACATATACGACAGATAATAGGAGACCCTGAACCCTGCCGGCAAAATAAAGGTGCCGTCGTGTGCCAGGTCGTGCGACTGCAATGTATTATTCGACTGCGTGGCACCTTCCACCCTGTTCATCCTGTAGCTGTAATCTACGCTGCCTTCGTACCACTTGTCGTTAAACCATGTCATTCTCAGCTTTGGCGCCAGGGTATAGTTGGAAATTTCCTGCAACTGGCCGTTAACGATAGATACGTTGTTGGCGAGGTTGCCGTTAACAGATAATATGGCCTTGAGTTTCTTGTCCAACAGCGGCTCCATCCTGTTCAGCGACGCGCCCAGGCTGTAGTTGCCATCTGCGTTTACCGGGGTGGTGGTACGCCGGCTGCCGGTTATTTCTGTCTTGTTAACAATTTTCCTGTTCACCCAGTTGGCCTGAATGAATGCCCAGGTATTTCTGCCTTTGTTTGTATTATTGTTGTTGTACCTTACCGCTATACTGTTGCTCACTTCAGGCCTTAATTGCGGGTTGCCGGTAAAGATGTTCAGGCTATCCGTATAGTCGGGTATAGGCTGTAGCTGGTGGATGGAGGGCGGGGTGATACCACCGTTGTAATTCAGGCTTAGCTGCGAGCTTTTTGAGATATTGTAGCGTCCAAACAGCCGGGGGAAGTAGTTAACACCTGTTTGTTCCACATCATTGCCTATGCCGCTGGTCTGCAGGCTTCTGCGGCTGTAAGGCTCCGCTTCAAAGCCCACACCTGCAGTCAGTTTCTCGCGGTTATACCAATAGTTAAGGGTGATCCTATTGTTGATATTCGTGTTTTCATACCCCCTGCTCTGCACACTGTCGCGCCGATAGGTGCCGTTATCGAACACTTCTACCTCCCTGTCATTAATGCTTTTCACGTAGCTGTTGCTATAGCCCAGAGATACACTATTATATTCGTTGATCGGCTCAGTATAATTGATGGTAACATTACTGTTGTAGTTGCCACTCTCGTCAGCAGCATGATTGCGCACCTCGTTCACCACAGGGGGATCAAAATACCGGTTCAGGTTATCATTATCCGTTTCGGAGTTGTTGCCGCTGTACCCCAGGTTCAGGCTCAGCAACAGGGTCCGTCCTTTTTTGGCGAAGCTCTTCATCAGGGTGTTGGCAACGCTGAGGGTATTGTTTTGCCTGTCGGAAATAACACCTGTTGCCCGCAGGAAATTAATATCGCGGGTACTGTCTTCGTAAGTTATATCATCCCCGTTGCGCTTGCTTTCCTGGTTGCTGAGCCTGCCGCTTACTACTGTTCTTAATGATAGTTTTTCGCTAAACCTGTACTTACTTCTCAATGATACGCTATGTTGTTGGGTAGCACTGTTCTGAATGCTGTTCTCTTCCTGCAACAACAAGCTGTCGGTGCCGGTACCGTTTTCTTCCTGCGGCAGAAAAGTGGTACGAAAGGATGAGCGTTCCAGGTAATTATCGTTGTTGCTGAACCGGTACGAGCCGTTCAGTTGCCATTTTTTATTCTTTTCATAAGAGAAATTGAGGTTGCTCCTTTGCTCTGTTCTGACACCGGGATTGCGCCAGCTTGTATTGTTAGCGCTACCCTCGTCATTGCTCACGTCCGACACTCCGTTGTTATTGGTATT
>DATCSV010000006.1:0-17868 GCA_036568285.1 Flavipsychrobacter sp.
CCCTGTATGCCAGCAGCCTTTCCGGCAATAACGATGGCCTGGTCTTTAAGGATAACAACTTCAGCGGTGGCTACTATTGTTTCTTCTGGTTGGGTAATTCAGGAAGTTATACACCTAATATGGTGGTGGATAATAACACCATGTCCCAAAGTAACTTCTACTGCACCTACCTGGAGTACACAAATGCACTGAAATTTACGAATAACACGATTACAGGTAATCCTAACTCTTATTATAACGTATACATGTACAACCCCTATCAGTCTCCTGTAATTACAGGTAACAGGGTTACTGCAGAATATGGCTATGCTATGATGGTTTATTACGCGCGGGGTAACTCAACGTCTGATAAAGCATTGATAGCAAATAATATGCTGAGGATGACCGGTGCGAATGTGTACGGTGGTATGTATGTACCTTATCCCGCCAGGACAAAACTCTACAACAATACTGTATATGTATCAGGTTCCAGCACGGGTTGCTACAACTATTACTTATACATGTCATCTTCTACTTACAGCAACAACGAAGTGTACAATAACCTTTCCGTGAATACCACCAATGGAGGTTACGCGGTATATATCTATAATTCCGGTACCAATAACCTGTTTAACTATAATAACTGGTATGCTGCTGCTACAAATAATGCTTATTATTATAATGCAGCTTACAGCACATTCCAGGCATATAGAACAGCGTCCACGCAGGAGAAAGAGTCACTTACTTATAATCCGCAGTTGAATAATGATGGTAGCCCCGATCCTACAGATCCCGGCTGTTGGTCACTGAATGGCCATGGTGTACACCTGTCCGGCAACGACAAGGATATTAATGGAAATCCGAGGGTTACTCAACGTCCGGATGGTGTGCCTGATATTGGGGCATTTGAATTTGTTCCGGAATCAATGCCACCATTGGCCATCGCGACACCTGCTGTTGCAGACCCCGGTGATGTACAGGTATTTACCTTTGCGGGCAACGAAGTTGGCCGTATACAATGGGGTAATACAGCGCCGGCTACTCCGGTGGAAGTAAGGCAGTACAGTGGTGAGAAGGCACAGGGCGTAGCCGCTGCAGCTAATCCTTTTGGAAGCATGTATTTCCATACAGACGTTACCCCACTGGGTAATGGAACAACATTTGATTTCAATGTTAATGTTGATTACATGGATATCTGGCTGGGTGATATAGCCAATGAAACTGACCTGCGCCTGGCCCACAAAGTTTTATCTTACCCATGGATGGTATATAGCGGTGCTTTGAGCACTACCAACACTACTACCAATAACATAGACGCTGCTATGCTCAACCGTTTCGGTGTGTACACCGGACTCGAGAACGGCAGTATACCTTCTGCCTTCGTGCGTCCGCAGGGTAGCGTGATCATATGCTTTGGTAACAGCGTACAACTGAATGCAGAACCTCAGAATGGCGATTATTATAAATGGTACCGCAACGGTACGGCGATACCCGGTGCAGAAGGTACCCAGAGTACGACATATGTAGCCTCACAGGCGGGCGACTATTCTGTAGTGATTACCTACAGCGGTAAGACTGTGGAATCAGTTCCGGTTACAATAACTACTATTTCTGCGCCTAATGCACTCATCAGCGCAAACCGTGCTTTGACTTACTGTGTCGGCAACGGCTTGACACTTGATGCAGGCACAGGGCAGGGACTGCGCTATCAGTGGCAGCTGAACGGTGTAGATATCCCAGGTGCAACAAGCAATACTTATCCTGTTAATCAACCCGGCAATTACAACGTGGTGGTAACAAACATAGGCTGCTCAAGCGCCTCTACTATAACTACAGTAACAAGCGGCCCGATAAATGTAGATCTGGGCAACGACACTGTTTATTGCGAAGTGAAAAATGTCTGGGCTACACTCGATGCAGGTTATCCCGGCGCAAGGTACGCCTGGAGTACAGGTGACACTAGCCGCATTATAGAAGTAAAACAACCGGGTATTTACTGGGTAGAAGTAGATGGTGGCCCTAACTGTACGGGTACGGATACGATCAATGTAACGATAGACAGGCTGCCTAAGGCTAACGGCATCTCTTTTGTACAGAACGGTAACAATTACCAGTTTTATCCAAGCGGCCCGATAGGCGTAAAAGGTTTCCTGTGGTTGTTCAGCGATGGAACTACCAGCACACAGCAGACACCTAGCAAAACGATTAATGGTGAACTGTATGTAAGGCTGGTGATGTTCAACCAATGCGGTACTGACACGGTACAACTGGGCTGGCCCCTGGGTGTTCAGCAGGCGGTAGAAGAGAATACCGTGAATGTCTATCCTAACCCTGCGACAAATACGGTTAATATAAATACGCCCGGTACTGCGTTGCGTACTGTAGAGATACTGAATAGTGTGGGTAGCGTTGTTTATCGCACAACCGTAGAAAACGGTGCGGGCAGACATAGTATTGATGTAGCTGCATTCCCCAACGGGCATTATGTATTACGGGCGGAAACCGGCGCTGGCATGGTTACAAGAAAGTTTGACATATTGAAGTAATATATAGGAAGTCATAATAAATTGCAAGCGGGGGTGGACGTATCCACCCCCGCTTTGCGTTGGGAAAAAGGAGTTAAAAAACAGTTAAATGTTATTTTTTAGAATATTTTAATAGTTCATTAGCATGCAGTACACTAATTCTTCATAGTTTTATAATGAGATGTTGTGGATGGAACATTCTGACTGATTTTACCATTCATCTTCATCATTCAGGTAAACGAAAAATCTTTTTATGAAAAACAGGTACGATTCACGAAAATTTAGCTGCGCGCGGTTGCAAAGGTTTGCTACACTGGCGCTAATGATTTTGGGCATGTCCACAATTGCTGTGGCACAGAGTTCAACAATCAACACAACTGTTGGTAGTACGGGTTACACCGGCAGCAACAACTCAGGATCAAATGGCTACATTACATTTGTTGTGGCCAACAGCAACGGGTTCCCGGTTGTTGTAAAGGAAGTTGGTAACTGGGTTACAACGTCACACAACGGCACAACAAGCACCTTGTGGTATAGCTCAAGCTCCCTTAGTGGCGCTACAGGAACGCTCACAGGGCCGACCTGGCAGCAAGCGGCGACAGGAACGGTAAGCGGTATAACCGGTACAGGTGTAGGCACGGTATTATCCGGCATGACGTTTCAGATACCCGCAAATACAACCTACAGGTTTGCATTACACACAACCGGTACCAACTATTATAGCGGTACGTCCTCTTCTTTCCCGACACCCAACAACTTTACGGCAAATGGTGTAACCCTGTATACGGGTAATCACCAGATAAATGGCGCGAACGTGGGTTATGGTGTTACTAATAATCCAAGGGCTTTCACGGGTTATATAACTTTCGAGCCGGCGTTTACGGCACGTGACAACGCGGGAATAATCTCTTTGATATCACCCGTCAATTTCTGTGCGGGCACTCATGCAGTGCAGGTAGAACTGGTGAACAGCGGTACAAGTACGCTTACTTCCGCTACTATTGATTGGGAATTGGATAGTGCACCTCAACCTGCTATCAATTGGACGGGATCACTGTCAAGCGGCTCTACAGCGACTATTACACTGTCCAACAATGTTGTATTCGCTTCTGCTGCACGCACCATTAAGGCCTGGTCGCTGTCGCCAAATGGTAAGACTGATACAGTAAATTCCGATGATACGCTGAATACAGCTGCCCGTGCCAGCCTGGCTGGTATATATACTGTCGGTACAGGTGGTGATTTCCCAACGGTTGTTGACGCGGCAGATGCACTGAACCAATACGGTGTATGCGGACCGGTTACTATGAACATTCTCAATGGTACATACACCGGCCAGGTACAACTTAATGATATTACAGGTAGCAGCGCTGTTAACCGTATCACATTCCAGTCGCAAAGCGCCAACCCGTCAAATGTGGTCATAGCTGCTTCTCCGGCAGGTTCAGCACACGTATTTGCTCTGAGTAGCGCATCATACATAACGCTGCGAAATGTAACTATTCAGTCTACTGCATCAAATGCCGGGCAAGTACTGGTGTTCAGCGGCACTGCTTCTTACGACAGTGTACTGAATTGTGTTATCAACGGGTCTGCAACAACTACAAGTACAAATACCGCCGGCATTTATGCAACAGATCTGGATGGTTCCGATAATGTGTTCCTCAACAACAGCATTAACAGGGGTTACTATGGTATTTACTGGCGTGGATCGGGTACATCAGATAAAACAGAGGACCACGTTTTCGAAGGCAATACCATTACAGATGCTTATGTTTACTCAACATACTTCTATTACACAGATAATCTGAAGTTCAGGAAAAATAAGATAAGCGCTATCAACTCGCCTACTACACACTATGGTCTGTATGGCTATTACAACGATAAAGCATTCGAGGTTATCGGGAACGAGTTCGTTATTACAGGTTCAGGCACCAAATACGGTATCAGGCCTTATTATAGCGACGGTACTGCGTCTAACCCCGGCCTTATAGTAAACAATACAGTTGCTATTGACTGTGGTAGTTCTACCGGTTATGGTATATATAACTACTATAGCAGCTACCAGAATTTTATCAATAACAGTGTAAGTGTAAACAGTACGTCTACCAGCAGCGAAGCGGCAAGATTTTACTACAGTTCTACATCGTACAGTGATAATAATATTATAAACAACGCCTTCTCCAACGTGACGGGTGATGGTTACACCATGTATGTATACAGTACTTCTGCCAGCTACGACAATACCTGGGATTATAACAATATACACAGTGGAACCGACCAGTTGGTAGAGCGTGGTTCTCCTTCCGGTACTTACAAGACAATGGCAGCATGGCGTACGGCATCTGGTATGGATAACCACTCCATCAGTTACGACCCGGGCTATACCAGCCTCACAAACCTTAAACCAGATGTGAATAATCCCGCAAGTTGGTCATTGAATGGCCGTGCATTGCACATCAATGGCAACAACCAGGATTACGAAGGAAAGATAAGGGTAACTACACGCCCAGAGGGCGTACCCGATATTGGTGCTTACGAATTTACGCCTGAAACTATACCACCTCTTGCAACAGCAGCTCCTGATTCAGCAACTCCCGGAGATGTACAGGTATATACATTTGGCCAGCAGAAGGTAGCCACCATAAAATGGGGCATGGCTGGCCTGGTGGCGCCGCTTGAGGTGCGCCAGTATAGTGGTGAAAGGGCTCCCGGCATAGTTGCAGCAGCCGCCCCGGCGGGTAGTATGTATTTCCATACACGCATCATGCCACCATCCGGCAACAATACATTCGATTTCGAGATCGACTTGGATTATATGGATATATGGTTGGGAGATATTCCTAACGACCTGAACCTGAAACTGGCTCATAGAGTGGCAAACTATCCATGGATGGTATACAGCGGTACCCTAAGTGCTGCAAATACAGGTACTAAAGAATTGAATGCAAAATCTATGAACAGGTATGGCATTTTCACTGGCCTGGAAGATGGCAGTATTAAATCTGCTTTCGTACGTGCCCAGGGCAAAACAATTATCTGTATCGGCAATACCGTTCAGCTATACGCAGAACCACAGGATGGCGATTACTATAAATGGTATTACAATGGAGTGGCTATTCCTGGTGCTGAAGGCGCTTCTGCCAAAACTTATACAGCATCTCAGGCCGGTGATTATAGTGTAGCTATTACCTTTAGCGGCAAAACCGTAGAGTCCGTGCCGCTGGGAATAACCACAATTGCTGCACCTAATGCACTTATCAATGCTAACGGACCACTTACGTATTGTGTGGGTAATGGACTGACATTAGATGCAGGAACAGCACAGGGTGTAACCTACCAGTGGCAACTGGATGGTAACATCATACCGGGAGCTACAAGCAATACATATCCTGTTAACCAACCCGGTAATTATACCGTGGTGGTGGAGAATATTGGTTGTGCATCAACGTCTGTAACTACGCCGGTAACTGCCGGACCGCTGACTGTAGACCTGGGCAGCGATACCAGCTACTGCGAGGTGAAGAACGTGTGGGCTACGCTTGATGCCGGCTATCCCGGCGCAACATATCGCTGGAGTACAGGTGATACAAGCCGTATCATAGAAGTGAAACAACCCGGTAATTACTGGGTGGAAGTAGACGGCGGCCCCGGCTGTATGGATACAGATACAATACAGGTGCATATTGACCCGCTGCCATCTGCCAACGGTATTTCGTTTGTTCAAAATGGCAATAGCTACCAGTTCTACGCATCGGGTACCACAAATACTACTGGCTACATGTGGTTGTTCAGCGATGGTTCTACCAGTACCGATGCTGCCCCTACAAAGACAATAGAAGGACAGTTGTATGTGCGCCTGGTATTATTCAACCAGTGCGGCTCGGATACAGTGCAGTTGGGTTGGCCGCTTACGGTTAGCAATGCGGTAGAGGAAAATTCAATTGCGATATTCCCGAACCCTGCCAGCGACTATATCAATATACGCACGGGTGGTGCGGCAGTTAAGCAACTGGCTGTTATCAATAGCCTGGGTGCTGTAGTGGCAACTGTCAACGATACTGACGGCAAAACTGAGCATAGGATAAGTATCGCTCACCTGCCGGCCGGTAACTACATCCTGCGCGCAGCTACAGACGATGGAGTAATGAATAGACAGTTTAATATCGTAAGATAATTTTCGTTTACCATAAACAATGGTATAGCCCTGCCTCTTGAGGCAGGGCTATTTATATGTAGTATAGAAATCTTTTACAGGCCTATTTAGCAGAGGATAGCAGAAGCTATTACCTTTGTCAGCTATCTCGCTCCGTATATGAAATTGTTACTTCAATATTTAAGTCGTTATAAAGGTTTGGTGGTACTGGCATTGTTCCTGGCAGCCATCAACCAGGTCTTTTCCCTGCTCGATCCGTACATTTTTGGTAAGTATATCATTGACCCGTTTGCCAAGCAGCCGGATAAGTGGACTAGGGACGAGTTTCTGAGGGGGATTACGGTGGGTCTGCTTATGTTGGTGGGCACTGCTATGGTATCGCGTATAGCCAAGGCCTTCCAGGACTATACGGTCAATGTCATCATACAAAAGTTTGGCGCCAGGATATATACCGATGGCCTGCGTCACGCGCTCAGGCTGCCTTTCCAGGAGTTTGAAGATCAGCGTAGTGGCGAAACGCTGTCTGTACTGCAAAAGGTACGTACCGATACAGAGAAGTTTATCAGTGTGTTTGTCAATGTACTATTTGCCACCATAGTGGGTATTGTGTTTGTTATCATCTACGCCCTTTCGCTCAACTCCTGGCTGGTCGTTATTTACCTGGGCGGAGCAATATTGTTAGGCATACTCACCAGTATGCTGAGTAAGAAAATTAAAGTCATTCAGAAAAGTATAGTTAAAGAAACCACAGCACTGGCGGGTTCTACTACCGAGTCACTCAGGAATATTGAATTAGTAAAAAGCCTGGGCTTGACACAGCAGGAGGTACGCCGGCTTAATGCTACTACTATAAAAATACTGGGTCTCGAACTGAAAAAGGTACGTAGCATTCGTGCTATTTCTTTTGTGCAGGGCACGTTCGTCAACTTTCTGCGGCAGGTTATCATGTTTGCCCTGTTGTATTTTATTTTCGAAGATGAACTGACACTTGGCCAAATGGTAACCATGCAGTTTTATACTTTCTTCATATTCGGCCCCTTGCAGGAACTGGGCAATGTCATCCTGACGTATCGTGAAGCAGAAGCATCTTTGAGTAACTTAAAGGCACTCTTCGCTAAAAAGGTAGAAGAAAAACCGTTGGAGCCCAAACAGATTCAGGGTATCAGGAAGCTACGATTCGAAGACGTAACTTTTAAGCATACAAGCGCCATGCATCCTGCGTTAGAGGGTATTTCTTTTGAAGCGCAAACAGGCGACACCATTGCATTCGTAGGCCCTTCCGGCTCGGGGAAAACCACTCTGGTGAAATTATTGGTGGGATTATATCAGCCTAAAAAAGGGAGTATCTACTACAACGATATAAACAACAAAGAAATAGATTTTGACGAACTGCGCCACCAGATCGGTTTTGTAACGCAGGACACGCAATTGTTTTCGGGTACTATTAAAGAGAACCTTTTGTTTGTCAATCCTGCTGCTACCGACGAGCAGGTGTTGGATGTCTTACACAAGTCTGCTTGCCAGAATTTGCTGGAGCGGGCTGAAGACGGTATTGATACAATGATAGGCGAGGGCGGGCTGAAGTTGTCAGGGGGTGAACGCCAGCGTTTGTCTATTGCCCGTGCCCTGCTCAGGCAACCCAAACTGATGATATTCGATGAAGCTACCTCGGCCTTAGATTCATTAACAGAAGAAGAAATTTCATACACAATAAAAGATATCACTGCAAAAAGGGAACATATTACTGTGATGATAGCGCACAGGTTATCTACCATTATGCATGCCGACAGGATATACGTGCTCGAAAAAGGTCGGATAATAGAAACTGGCAGCCATCAATCGCTGTTGGAGAGTAACGGGTTGTATTACGCTATGTGGCGCCAGCAAATTGGTGAGCGTAAAGAAACAAGGGCGGCAGTTTCTGCTTCCTAAGACAGTCGTTGGCGAAACTCTTATAGTACGATATTCTGCACCAGCGGGCTTTTCTCAGGATAATCCAAATTGAAATGCAGCCCCCGGCTCTCCTTTCTGAATTGTGCGCTCTTCACTATCAGGTAACCGATGGTTATCAGGTTGCGCAGTTCGCATAGTTGGGGAGATAACGTACTTGTCCTGTACAGGTATTCAGTTTCCTCATGCAGTAGGTCCAGCCTCTTCATCGCTCTTTCCAGGCGTACATCGTTGCGTACTATACCTACGTAGTCGCTCATTACTTGCTGTATTTCTTTCAGGCCTTGCGTTATCAATATCATTTCCTTGGGCGTAGATGTGCCCTGTGCGTTCCAGTCAGGTATATTTTCGTGCAGGGTGGTATCACTATATTTTTTAGCAACATCTTCCGCGCACCGGTGTGCAAATACCAGCGCCTCCAGCAGCGAGTTGGATGCCAGCCTATTTGCCCCGTGCAGCCCCGTGCTTGCGCATTCGCCACAGGCATACAGGTATTTAATAGATGTCCTGCCCCATTCATCACATTTTATACCGCCGCAGCAGTAATGTGCTGCCGGCGCTACAGGTATCATCTGCTCAAATACATCTATGCCTATGCTTTTGCACTTGGCATAGATGTTAGGAAAATGCGCCAGGAATTTTTCCCTGTCCATATGCCGGCAGTCAAGGTACACGTGTTCGGTTCCGTTTACTTTCATTTCATTGTCTATAGCACGTGCCACTACGTCACGCGGTGCCAGGTCTGCCCGCGGGTCGTATTGCTTCATAAAGGCTTCACCCTTTTTGTTCCTGAGTATGCCTCCGTCTCCACGCACAGCTTCTGTTATCAAGAACGAGGGGCTCACGCCCGGCTCGTGCAGTGCAGTTGGGTGAAACTGGATGAACTCCATATTTTCTATCCGCCCCTTGGCTCTGTAGGCCATGGCAATGCCGTCACCTGTCGCTATTTTAGGGTTGGTAGTAGTGCGGTACACCTGCCCCACACCTCCTGCAGCCATCACAGTTATGCGTGCCAGTATTTTCTCAATATTATTTGTCTGCAGGTTCAGTGCGTATACGCCATAGCATTCGATACCCGGTGTTGATTTGGTGACCAGGTGCCCAGTATGGTGCTGGGTAATGATATCCACTACATGCCAGTAGTTATGTATCTGTATGTTAGGATGCTTTGCAACTTCAGCTATCAATGCACGCTCCATTTCGCTGCCTGTTACATCTTTATGATGCAGTATCCTGTATTCTGAGTGTCCTCCTTCTTTCCCACGCTTGTATTCACCTGCCTCAGTTTTGTCGAAGTTGGCACCCCAGTCTATTATTTCCTGCACGCGGGCAGGGCCCTCTTCTATTACGATACGCACAATATCTTCATTGCATAACCCGTCGCCCGATGTGAGTGTGTCCTGTATATGTTTGTCAAAGCTATCACGCTCCGTATCATTCACTACCGCAATACCGCCTTGGGCGTATTTTGTATTAGTTTCGTCGGTATTTACCTTGGTAAGAATGGCTATAGTCTTATCAGGAAAGCGTTGGGCTGTTTTTACCGCAAAGGTCAGCCCCGCTATGCCGGAGCCAATTACCAGGAAGTCTGTCTGCAACATCTCAATAGCATTTATAAAGAAAGGCGGCCTTTTCAGAACCGCCTTGTGAAATTAGTATAATTAATTCTTTTAGAAACTGGAAGTCAAACCCAGGCGAACCCCGCTGAAGGCAGGCTCGTAACGGCATACACCACCCGTACAGTTGATACCTTCTACCTGCTTCACATAGCTCGCTGTAAACCTGTGCGCGCCTATTGTATGCGCTGCAAATATATTGTAGTAGTGCTGGCTGCCGGTGGTAGCTGCCGGGCCGGGCGACGGATTGTACATGTCAGATACTGCGAACGACCATTTAGGTGCTATGTTGAATTCTACCAGTCCGAATATCCATGAACCGAAGTCCTGCTCTGTATGCTGGTATTCCCACTCTGTCCGGATAGACATTTTATCATTGAAGATATAGGTCACCTCAAAGAAAGGTGTCCATGCTATTACCATGGGTACCAACGGTTTTATCTGGTACAGTTCCTGGTTATATTCCATGTACTGTGTACCTACCTGCAGTTTCACATCATCCCAACCCCTGTATTCCACTTCTGCATATACTTCCCTGTACAGCTTTACGTCGTTCAGTGTATTGATGTGGGTATAGTTCAGTGTAATATCCAGTTCATCCTGTGGGTTCAGCAACACGTCTATCCCACCCGCCATTTCCGACAGGTTCAGCGATGCGGGTGTGTACCTCGCCATCAGCCTTTGAGGGCGCAGGCGGGCTACTATGGGCTGCCAGTTCATCAGGCCGCGTATCAGCACCTCGTTGGGCGAGGTACGCATCTCAAAATTCTCTGTGCGTTTACCGGTCATGTTCACGGCTATGCCTTTGCGAGCCCAGCCCAGTGTGGTGAATAACACGTTACCCGGCTTTTGTTTCAGTACACCGTCTGATATCACATCGGATGTTTTATAGGCTCCTTCTATAAACCAGTTCACATCGCCCACCACCAGGTTGTTGTACACGGTAAAGGCGTACATATTGTACCTGGGTACAAACCGTGTAGACAGGTCCTGGCTGTTGATGGTAGAAACGATCTGGTCCATATTATCCTGGTCAAACGTCCTGTTGAGCGCGCCGACGCCCGGTGTCAGGAATATATTATCGCCTATGCTGAAACTTCCTTCTGCATTAAATCCTTTGATAATCGGTTGGTAACGTTCAAATACATTTTTCGACTGACCGGTAAACGCCTTCATCATGAAGTTGTCACTCAGCCTGTACTTCAGGTGCAGGCCCACCAGTGCGTTGTCTATCAACAGCCCCCTGTCTTCATATGACCTGAACAATATGCCCGAACCTATCTGGTCGTACACATAGCCGGCAGTGATGGTTAGTTTTTCAAAATCCTTGCTCAGGCTCCATGCACCTATGCCAAATCCGTTCAGCGCCTGTATAGGATTGTACAGGTTGGAATTGTGAAAGGCATCTACACGCAGGTTGGCCGTAAAGCCGTCTTTGTAATACCTTAAGCCCATCCAGGCTTCACCACCGCTCAGGTAGTTGTCATACAATGGATTGTTCGCTGCATTAATAGCTGTATCCCTTTGGAAAAAGTTAACGTTGGCCATCAGGTCGCCCGAAAGGGTGCCCCAGTCTTGCGCGTTTATTTTTGTAACAGTAATTAATGAGAGTAGTGTTAAGAAAGCGCTAAATCTTTTCATCAACCAGTATTGGATTATTATAAAATTTTCCGAATTTAGAACCTTTGGCATACTTTGGCAAGATTTTGGTTCATTCTTTATAAAATAGATGTATATATATGAAAAAAATGATTTTGGCTGCTCTGACTTTAATGGTTTCTGCAGCCGCTATGGCGCAAAGTTCAGACATCCCCAATACACCGGTAAAAGATATCAATACGAATAAGAAAGTGGCTTTCAATAAGACTTTTGAACCCGGTAAGGTGACATTGGTAAACTTTTGGGCTACATGGTGCGTGCCTTGTAAGAAAGAGATCAAGAATGTGCGTAAGAGCATGGACGAGTGGAAGAAAGAAGCTGATTTCAACTATATGACCGTATCGGTAGATGAGGCCCGTGCTGAAAGCCTGGTGCGCAGCTATGCCAAGTCTCAGGGCTGGGATTTCCCTTATTACATTGATACCAATTCTGACCTGATGCGTTCACTCAACTTCCGTACCGTACCGTTTACTATCATTGTAGACAAAACCGGTAAGGTAGTGTACACCCACCAGGGTTACGAAGAAGGCAGCGAAAACGAATTGTTCGCTAAGATCAAAGAGTACAGCAAGAAGTAGGATAAAATATTTGTAACAATAAAGCAGGGTACGCAACATGTACCCTGCTTTATTGTTTTACATATAAGGGATTGAAGTGGAAGTTTTGTAAATTAGGCTACTAATACATACAACATGTTATCTAAAACAGTACAAGAAGCGCTGAACAATCAGGTGGCTATGGAAGCTACATCGTCGCAGGCATACCTGGCTATGGCATCGTGGGCGGAGATACAGCCGGGCCTTGACGGCGTTACAGAGTTTTTCTACCAGCAATCCAATGAAGAGCGCGTGCACATGCTCAAACTGATACGCTACGTAAACGAGCGGGGTGGTTTTGCTATGGTGCCTGCGCTGCCACAGCCCATAGTTACATTTACTTCGTTGCAAAAGGTATTCGAAGAGTTTCTGAAGCACGAGGTAATGGTATCTGAGAGCATTAACCAACTGGTAGGCCTGGCGCTGGACGAGCGCGATTTTGCCACGCACAACTTCCTGCAATGGTATGTATCCGAACAGATAGAAGAAGAACGCCTGGCACGTACACTAAACGATAAACTGGAACTGGTAGGCGACGACAAAAGCGGTATCTACCTCTTCGACCGCGATATAATGATACACCGCAACGCAATAGGCGGAGGGAAGTAAATATCATAAGACATCAATAAAAAAGGGGCGCAACAAGCGCCCCTAAATATTTATACAAAACGTACTTACTACTTATTACTTACCACTTACTACTTACTACTACACCACTTCAATATCAAAATTCACCAGCTCTACAAATTCCTGTATGCGGGCTTCTATATCGGCGGTCTCTATCTCCTGCAGGCGCAGCGGACCAAATTTCTCTACACAGAAAGATGCCATGGCAGAACCTACTATGATAGCCGTCTTCATATTCTCAAAAGATATGTCTTTGGTGCGCGCTATATGGCCCATAAAGCCACCTGCGAAAGTATCTCCCGCACCGGTAGGGTCAAACACATCTTCCAAAGGTAGTGCAGGTGCGAAGAATACATGCTTCTCATGAAACAGCAACGCACCGTGTTCACCTTTCTTGATGATAACATATTTAGGCCCCATCGCCTGTATCTTCAGGGCAGCTTTGACCAGTGAGTATTCGCCGCTAAGCTGGCGTGCCTCGCTATCGTTCACCATCAGCACATCTGCCATGCTCATTGTCTTCTTCAGGTCGTCCAGCGCTACATCCATCCAGAAGTTCATAGTGTCCATTACTATCAGCTTAGGGCGTTCTTTCATCTGGTTGATGACGCTGGCCTGTACTGCAGGTACCAGGTTGCCCAAAAAGAGGAATTCACTCTCTTTAAAACTCTCGGGTATCTGCGGATTGAAATGCTCCAATACGTTCAGTTCGGTTACTAACGTATCGCGCGTATTCATATCCAAATGGTAGCGGCCGCTCCAGAAGAAACTCTTGCCATCTTTTACCACTTCCACACCATCGAAGTCTACACCACGGTGCTGCAGTTTATCGATCTCTTCCTGCGGAAAATCCCCACCTATGATAGATACCTGTTTGATATCGTTGGTGAAGTTCGAAGCAGCCCATGCAGCATACGTGGCAGAGCCGCCTATAATGCGGTCTACTTTTCCGAATGGTGTTTCCAGTGCATCAAAGGCCATAGAGCCTACTACCATTAAAGACATAATGTATATCGTTTTTTTGCGTTGCAAAGGTAGCTTATAATTCGGCAATATGGCAATACGTCAGTGCTATAATACTCACGTTGTTATATATTTTTTCATCTTTGCAGTTATGAAGCAACAGTTCCATCAGGCTGATCACATAATAAATAGTTGCCGATGAAAGCTATGTTATTTGCAGCCGGGCTCGGCACAAGGTTAAAACCATTTACTGACAAGCACCCCAAGGCGCTGGCCGAAGTGAACGGTAAAACATTGCTGGAGCACAGTATAAGGTACCTGCAGCGTTATGGTATTAATGATGTGGTTGTGAACGTACACCATTTTGCAGAACAGATAGAACAAGTGCTCGCAGATAATAACGGCTTCGGTAGTAACTATACCATATCCGACGAGCGCGATGAAGTGCTGGAAACGGGTGGGGGGCTGAAGAAGGCCGCGCACCACTTCAGGGCCGAAGGGAACTTCGTCGTGATGAACGTGGACGTACTCACTAACCTGTCACTGGATAAGATGATAGCCGTGCACGAAGCCTCTGAAGCTGTAGCAACATTAGCAGTGATGCAGCGCAGTTCTTCCCGCGAGTTATTGTTCGACGATCATATGCAGTTATGCGGCTGGCGCAATAATAAAACCAATGAACAAAAGTTGGTGCACGCCGACAGGATGGTGACACCATTTGCTTTCTCAGGCATACAGGTGCTTTCGCCCGCCATACTGCAAATGCCCTTCGATGGAAAGTTCTCCATCATAGACGTGTACCTGCATTACGCCACCACCGAAAAGGTGAAAGGCTACGACCACACAGGCGATATCTTCCTGGACGTGGGTAAACCGGAATCATTAGAGCAGGCAGGGAAATTGCTTTTATAAAAAACAGCCGGGCTGTTACGCCCGGCCGTACTTAATTCATTGTCAAATCAGCTAATTGCATTAGCACATTAATTAACACCCATTTCGTTCAGCCGCTCTTTTACAAACTGCCCCAGCTCTGCTACATAGGCGGGTGAGAAGTTGAACTGTATGCCCGCTGTTTCGTACAGTTGTGGCAGTGTTTTGGTATAGCCCTGTGCCAGTGCTTTTTTATAGTTCTCCAATGCCTGCTGCTTGTTGCCACGGTACTGGCGCCACATAGCTATAGCGCCCAGTTGTGCTATACCGTATTCTATATAATAGAAAGGTACTTCGTACAGGTGCAGTTGCTTTTGCCAGAACACCGATCGGTAATCTTCAAAACCACTCCAGTCGGTCTGGTGGGTGCTGAACTCATCCATTATCTTCAGCCACTCCGCTGTACGCTCTTCGTTGCTATGCCCCGGGTGGGTGTACAGCCAATGCTGAAATTTATCTATCGTGGCAATCCATGGCAGTACGCTGATGACACGCTCCAGTTCTTCTACCTGTGCGCGTTTCAATTCATCCGTATCGGTAAAGAAGACATCCCAATGCTCCATGCTGAACAGTTCCATACTCATGCTCGCCAGCTCTGCTATCTCCATCGGGTATTCCTTCAGCGACGATAGCGGCAACTCGTGAGACAGGAAAGAATGTACCGCATGGCCACCCTCGTGCATCATCGTTATCAGGTCACCGATAGTGCCTGCTGCATTCATGAATATGAACGGCACACCCGTTTCCGGCAGGGGACAGTTGTACCCGCCCGGCGCTTTGCCTTTACGGCTCTCCAGGTCCAGGCGCTTCATTTCAGTCATGGTTTGCAGGCAACTTTTAAAATAGTCGCCCAGCCTGCCGAATACCTGCACTGTTTTGTCCGACAGTTCACTGCCTGTTTCAAAGGGCTGCAATGGTTCTGTGCCCACCGGCTCAGCACTGCCATCCCACGGGCGCATCTTATCCAGGCCCAGGCGCTTGCGGCGGTGCTCGCTCAGCATAGCATTCAGCGGCAGTATATGCTCGCGCACGGCATCATGAAAGGCGAAGCAATCTTCAGGCGTATAATCAAAACGCCCCAGCGCTCTGAACTTATAATCCCTGTAGTTATCAAAGCCCGCATTCTTCGCCACCTGTTGCCTCAGCGCCAGCAGCTTGTTAAACAGTTCGTTCAACTCATCAATATCCTGCATACGGCGCGCAGCTATCTTGCGGAATATCGTTTCCCTTAGTTGCCTGTCCGGCTTTTGCAGGAACTTAGCGGCCTGTTGCAGCGTGTATTCCTTACCCTCATGCTCTATCGTCATTTTACCTGATATCACGCCGTATTGCTGCGCCAGTACGCTCATCTCTGCTTCCAGCGGCACGTTCTCTTCGCGGTACAGTTCTACCGCATTTTTCACACTACGCAGGTATGGATAGTATACATCTTTATCCAGCTCCTGGGTATAGGGGTTGTCCAGCAGTTTCTTGTTCAGCGCAAAAAAGTAGGGCTTCATCTTCGGCTCTATCTCCATGCAGAAATAAGTAAACGCCTCTTCCACTGCTTTGTCTGTCGTGTCCAGCGTCATTTTTATCTGCCGCCATGCTGCGTCTTCACCTATTACTGCTTCTACCTCGCTCATATCCTTCATCCACTGCTCCAGTGCCTCTTTGCTTTCCAGTTTGCGGCTCTTCAGATTCTCCAGGTACGGCTCCAGCGATTGCCAGTCCGTCAGTATATAGTTCTCCGGTAAAAAATTCCTTTGTATTTTCTCGATCATTGCCATAATTCAGAAATCATATTATTTAACGTCTGCAAATGTAAGCATCGTAATCTAAACAAACTGGTAAAGGCTAGAGCAGGACTCAACACATTGCTCTGTTTTTACCTGATAAGCACCATAATAAAAGTCCTCTCCCGGGAACGGGAGGGGACTCTCTTTTTTCAGCAAACAGGTGAAGGGGGGAACGTCTGTAGTAAACTACACTGCAAAGCTACCTGCACCCTCAGCCGCTATCATGCGTAGAACTACGTTTTTTTGAAGGTGATGCTACCTGATTTTGTAATAGAGTCCATAACTGTTAAGGATATGATAACATGCTGCTATAATGATTTTGATCATTATAGCCGTAAATACCGCGAGGTAGATTTGTTCTATATCCATAATGTTATGAGACTTATACACATGCTCCTGCTGCCGGCGTTGTTTTTTGCAAGCTGTGCGCCCCGTGCGCAAGAAGAATCAGGTACAGTGGCTACTGCTGAAGAACACCACCACCACGACCACGAAACCGCAGCGATAGAATTGAATAACGGGCAGAAGTGGAAAGTAGATGAAGGCATGATGGTGCATGTGGCAAGGATAGAAGAAGAGCTAACGGGTTTTAGTGGCAGCACGGTAGATGATTATCAGATATTGGCATCAGCACTGGATACAAATATTGAGCAACTGACAGCTAATTGTACTATGGAGGGTAGGGCTCATGACGAACTGCATAAATGGTTATTGCCTTTTATAGAATTGGTTGACCATTTTTCTGCATCAACTACTGCGTCAGAGGCTGAAGAATATTATGGCCGGATAAAAGCATCGATGAAAGATTTTCACTTGTACTTTGAATAGCACAATCCCTCAATGTCACAGGTCTTTTTCGACTTGTGACAAACCACGCATAACGCCCCTACCTGTTGCCCTTGCCTAGTTTTATTTTCACTTTTCCGGTGTTATTATCAGTAGCGTGCAGGTTGATGACGATACCTTTTTTCAGATCCGTTTCAGCCATTTCTTTATTGCTTTTATTCAGGTCCTTTTTAGGATTGCGCAAAGGTACCTGTACTAATATATTGGTACCGGTAGGTATGCCATACACCCCTTCTGTAAAAA
>DATCSV010000007.1:0-4105 GCA_036568285.1 Flavipsychrobacter sp.
ATCAGAAATAACCGCGTTCCCAAAAGCATTTGGGAACAGCAGTATAGCGACACTACATGGGACTACCTGGAAGGGGAGGACGAACGCGGGCATTATGAGATTATTACCGGTTTTTACCGGAAATATGCTGATGGTATGTCAGTATTGGATGTCGGCTGCGGCAAAGGGGTATTATACTATTACCTGCAGGGCAATACATCGCTGGGCAAAACGGCGTTTACAGGAATCGACATATCTGAAAATGCTGTGATTGCCGCAGGACAAAGATTCCCCGGCGTAGACTTTCGTACGGTTGATTACCAATTTCAATCAGTTGATAAGCGATATGCAGTTGTCATCTTTAATGAGACCCTTTATTACTTTAATAGTCCCATGGAAACATTGGCCAAGTGTTGCGCAGAAAACCTGGAGGCGGGAGGCAAGATCATTGTTTCTATGTGCGATTACGACAGGAATGATGAAATATGGGCCGATATAAAGCGGGCATATCGTGTGCTTGATGAAAACGAAATTTCCAATAACAAAGGACAGCTTTGGAGGGTAAAAATAATAGCAGCAAAGTAGCACGTGCTAAAATATGCCTGGTGTCTGACCATCATTTGTGCACCAATCCGCGTGTGTGGAAAGAGGCGAAGACCCTGGCCGCAAATGGCTACAACGTTACAATAGTCACTGTGTTTCATAGTGAATCCCTGCTGGAGCGGGACAGGGAGTTGCTTGCAGGCCTGCCGGCTGGCATTAAATACATTGATGCGGCCAACTATATTGACGGGCATACCCCTGCATGGAAGACGTTGGTATACAAAGGCGTGGGTAAACTGGCACTTTGGGGCAAGAAAGCCGGCATAGATTCGATATACCTGTTGGGCAAGAACCCGTACTCTATTTACTACAAGGCTTTGGAAGAAAATGCAGATCTATATATCTGCCATATCGACTGCAGCTTGTATGTAGGTAAAAAGCTAATTGAAAAGGGCAGGAACGTAGCTTTCGATTTTGAAGATTGGTATTCGCGCGACTACCTGGTGCCTGCCCGGCCGGTAGCACTGCTTAAGCGCCTGGAGCAGTATGCATTGAAGCATGGAGCTTATGTGAGCTGCCCCGCCCATGCCATGGCTGATGCCATATACAAAGAATATGGCATCAGGAAGCCTGAGGTAATTTATAACGGTTTCCCGGTTGAATCCCTGGTTGATCACGGGACAAATGAAGTGCCGTCATTAGTTTGGTTTTCTCAGACCATAGGGCCAGGCAGGGGCTTGGATAAGATCATTACTGTCCTGCAGCAAATATCTATTCCCGTATCGCTTAACCTTGTGGGCGATATTTCTGACAGATATCGTGCAGAACTCGAAACCCTGTTTGAAGCCTGTCCGCAGCATACGTTGCAAATTTCACCGCAGGTAAAACATAAAGACCTGCACGGGCTATTATGCCGCCATACTATAGGGTTGGCGTTGGAGGAGACTTATCCGCCGAGTCGCCATACCACGGTCACCAACAAGATATTGCAATACCTGCAGGCTGGCCTGATGGTACTGGCTACTGCTACAGAGGGTCAGAAAGAAGTGGCTGCGGATTTTGCAGAGGTTGTAAAGACAGTGCCACCGGATGACACATCTTCATGGAAAGAGGCATTAGAGCAACTGATTCGGAATAGCGCTATGGATAAGGAGGAAGTTGTTCGGGTATACAACCGGAAGTATTCCTGGGAGGCACAGGAGGCGACACTATTGCAACTGGTAGTGACAGCGTTGCAAAAATAGCTGTATGCGGATAGTGTCAGCATCTCGTCATTATTCTACTGATTTTTTACTAGTGGCATATATTTTGCTATTTTGTACTTAAGATTATCCACCCCAAAATGACCTTATGAAAAACCTGTCAGTTATTACCGTATTGATTGTGTTGTTCTTATATTCTTGCAAGGAAAATCCTAATATGGTTCCGCAAACAAGCACATCATCTTCGCCGACGACATTGACTGCAACTTATACGCAACACATGGGTAAACAATGGCTGTTAGGTGGAATCTATACGCATTTTCATAGCAAAAACAAGGGCGGAGGTCGGCCTTATGATACAACCTATCGTGTTTTTGCTGATACAGTGTACACAGTCAGGGTTGTTAGTGACAGTGTAATAAATTTTATGGGGATGGACTATTATTATATAGACACCATTGTTTATGGTTGGGGGCATAATGTATATCCAGATACTAGTGAGAGATTACTCTTTAATTGCGATTGTCCGAGTTTGAACTATTTTTCCTATATTAATTATTACTATAAGCAGGATAGTTTTCAGTACTATTACATAGCTGGTGATGTCTATAATACCAGTGAACTGAAATTGTATTCGAAATAAACAACAACCTTATGAGAAACCTGTCAGTTATAATCGCGCTATTCCTCGCACTTTCAGCCGTTTCCTGCAAAAAGGAAAAACAATCGGTGATGCCGCCAATACCCGATGAACCCGTAGACCCCGTGGCAGCCATTTTATCTGCATACACTCAAAAACTGAATAAAACCTGGATGAGCGATGGGTATTGGATATATTCATCACATCCGTCTAACCAGGATCCGGACCGTACCTATACCGATACTACTATCTACAAGGACTATCCTGTAAAAATTGATGTCGTGGATGATACAACAATAATGCGCAATAACGTTACATTCCATTATTGGAGTATGGACACCGTCAACAAAACAATTCTATACTCAGAATACAAAATACGTGAGGCGCAACCCAACTGGATTACGTATTATTACATGGCTGATAGTATTGTGGTATATAAGCATAGCTTCGGAGTTTCGTTTTCATCAGAGTCAAAATTATATAGTAAGTAATCCATAAACAGGTAGGTGATTTTTATGCAGGACGAACCAACATACAACTGGAATAAGTGGTACATAGCCGTGCTGGCTGTGCTGCTATTGCAGATAGTTTTGTATTATTGGTTCACGCAACACTGGGCATGAGTACAATCGACTGGATAGTTTTACTGGCTACACTGGCGGGCATCATACTATATGGTGTCTTCAAGAGCCGCGACCTGCATGGTTCGGCTTCTTACCTGATGGCCGATAAGAATATGCCCTGGTACATTGTGCTGCTGGGTATTATGGCCACACAGGCCAGCGCCATTACATTCATTTCTGCACCGGGCCAGGCCTATACCGATGGCATGCGTTTCGTGCAATACTACTTCGGGCTGCCTATAGCGATGATAGTTATCAGCGTCAGTTTTATACCCATCTTTCGCAAGCTGAATGTATACACCGCTTACCAGTTCCTCGAAACACGCTTCGACCAACGGACAAGGGTGCTTACTTCTGTATTGTTCCTGTTGTCAAGAGGGTTGTCTACCGGCATTAGTATATACGCTCCTTCCATCATCCTGTCTTCTATCATGGGGTGGAATATCTATCTCACAAATGCGATCATGGGGGGGCTGCTGCTGGTGTACACCTATAGTGGAGGAGCAAAAGCAGTCGCTCATACTCAGAAACTACAGTTTCTTATCATACTGGGCTCTATGGCTATTGCCGGTTACCTGGTGGTGGCGCAGTTGCCCGGCAATATGGACTTTGGGGATGCCTTGTTTGTAGCGGGTAAAGCAGGCAAGCTGAATGTGATTACTACAGACTTCGAATGGAAAGACAAGTATAATATATGGAGTGGCATATTCGGTGGGTTCTTTCTTGCTCTGTCTTATTTCGGTACCGACCAAAGCCAGGTAGGGCGTTACATCTCCGGTAAGAACCTGCGCGAGAGCCGTATGGGCCTGCTGATGAATGGGATGGTAAAAATACCTATGCAGTTTGCCATACTGCTGATAGGGGCATTGTTGTTTGCTTTTTACAGCTTTCAGCCATCGCCTGTTTATTTCAACAGGCAGGCATATAGCGTCTTGCAACAGCAAGACCCGGCAGCTGCTCAGCGTATAGAAGCACAATATACTATTCTGCAGGAGCGATATGGTCAGCAGGCTGTGGCTATAGCCAACAACAGGAACAACGAAGCCCTGGTCACTGATTTTAAAGCCACGCAAAAACAGATAGCCATGTTGCGCGATAGCGTCAGGCAACATATCAAC
>DATCSV010000008.1:0-7639 GCA_036568285.1 Flavipsychrobacter sp.
GTATTTCAGCGGGCACAGGCGCATACTTAAACTTATACTGATTGCCACCCGCTTTCAAGGTAACAGGTATATTCTCTATGGTAATAAAGCCTGCCTGCCTGGTGTCAAATTGGGTGACGATCAGGAAATCCCTGTCGCGAATGATACGGTGCGTAGGCGATATGAGATAGTGTCCGCTTTCTGATGAAAGCAAACCGAC
The DNA here is from genome assembly GCA_036568285.1 of Flavipsychrobacter sp. GTDB lineage: Bacteria > Bacteroidota > Bacteroidia > Chitinophagales > Chitinophagaceae > UBA5543. The sequence goes on from DATCSV010000008.1 coordinate 200, forward strand.
AATATCCTGCACCTGCCCGGTGGCAAAGCCAAAGGGCCTGAAGAGCTCATAGCAAATGGTGTGCAGGGGTGTACGTTTTTCCAGTTTTCTTATAGCTATATAATAATCATTACCTCGTTGCTCCAATAGCTTCTTACGCTCCTGCTCTATGGCTTTTTTATATAGCTCTTCCGCTTCGCCAAATCGTTGAATGCTATTGTTCAGGCTTGTAATAATATTCGGAAATGATTTTTCTATCACCGGTAATATATTCAGCCGTACATCATTGCGGGTGTATTTATCTGTTGCGTTTGATGCGTCTTCCCGGTAAGGTACATTATGCCGCTGTGCGTAATCGGCAATGTCCTTTTTAGAGGCAAACAACAACGGGCGTATTATATTGCCGTTTTTGGGTAAGATGCCGTGCAGCCCGCTGATGCCCGTGCCTTTAAACAGGTTCATGAGCAACGTTTCAGCATTATCGTTTGCATGATGTGCGGTAGCTATACAAGCGTAGCCGTTCTTAGTTCTTATCTCCTCCAGCCATTCGTAACGTAGTATCCGGGCTGTTTCTTGTGTGCCTTTCTTCCATTGTTCTACTTTAGCCCTGGTGTCGAAGCGTATGTGATGGAAAGGGATGTTGTTTTCGGCGCACCAGCCTCGCACGAGTTCTTCATCGCTATCAGACTCCTCTGCACGTAGTTGATAGTTGCAGTGGCCTACGGCAAAGAGTATATTACTGCTGAGGAATAGGTGAGCCATCACCATCGAATCGCTGCCGCCGCTCACCGCCAGCAAAGCGGGTTGCTGCATGGCATTGAAGCCATAGTGCTGCCAATTTTCCAGAAACTTTTTTTGTAGCGGCATCTTAAAATGTAAGCTCTTCGTATGCGCTTCTTAATTCGCTTAATGTATGATTATCACCTGCTTTCTTACTTTGTTCCATGCCCTGCTCGTACACGGCTATAGCCTTTTGCTCATCGCCCAGGCGTTCCAGTAGCTTGGCATAATGGTAGTAAGTAGCCAGGTAGCCGGGGTCGTAAGCCATATTCTTTTTAAACAGCTCACCGGCATGTATATCATCGCCCTGCTTGATGTACTCCAAAGCCAGGGCATGGTTCAGAAAGCAATCGTCGGGCGACTGCTGCAGGAATGCTTTTATTTTTTCTACCCTGTCGCTCATATTCATGTGTAAAGATATAAAAAATAACAGGCTGCCCTGTGAGCAGCCTGTTGTAACGAAAGTAGGATTTTACTTACTTGGCGATCACAATTCTTGATTGCAACCTGGTATCTCCGTCGCCGGCCGAGGTGAACAGTATAGTATATACACCATTGCTGATAGCCGAAGTGTTCACAACAAAAGACGGGGAATGCACCTCTTGTTGCAGTACTACTCTGCCCATCATATCCACCACTTGTAGCTTACCATTCGTGTGTGTCATACCCCCGATGGCAACACTGAAACTGCCCGCAGCGGGATTTGGATGTACCAATATCTCGGGCTTTGTATTTACCTCGGTTACTGCCTGCGCCCACAGTACATTAAAGTAGTGTGTGAAACCACAGCCAAAATCGCCGCCGAAGTAACCCGGCAGGGGCATTGGTATCAGAGAACCATTCCTGTACAGGTTGAGTTCACCTTTGCCATCGCCCGACGCAGCCCACCAATACAGTCCATTGCAGCCTGCGTCCGTCACTTCCAGTTTATACATGCCCTGGTTGAGTATAAACGAGTCAATGTAAGTAGTGTTGGGGGCAGCGTTGTTTCTCTGCACCACTACATTATTGGTAGACAGGTCAATTATTTTCCAGCTGGTTTGGCTCATGCCCTGGGCAGTACCTGCGTTTGTTTTTAATTTAATAGACAATTCAGAAGGGAGACTGGCAGCTGCCTTGAAATTGGACGCCAGTTTATTATTAGTTGCATCTTCATCTGCGCTGCCGTTTACCTCTACAATCTCCACATTAAAAGTGTTGGTATTACCCGTAGCGCTCTGCAGGTCACTCATCAGTGCCAGCTCTATATCTGCTGTCTCCAGCGACGCCAGGCTGCCGTTCCAGGTATATTCCTGCTGTGCGCCTGTATTTACCTGGTAGCGGAACTTGATGGAACTAATTGTAGTACCACCCGTGTTCTGCACCTTCACCATCGGTTTTCCGGTGAAGGGGTTGTAGCGAAAATGTGTCTCATGGTCGCTGGGTGCTATGATATCTTCCAGCGATGCATCCACGTTCTTATTAAAAGCGCCATAGTACATAACGGCCGATTGTATGTTATAGCTACCCCATGAGCGTCCCGCTATGTTTACCGATCCGGTATAAGCCTCAAAATCTACATCCAGGTCGAAATTATTTCCGCCGGATACGCCACTTAATTTATGCCTGTTGGGAAATGCAATGTCGCCGGGGCACCAGTTGCCACGATCATATACCCATGTGCCAGACTGGGGATACATATGATTGAACCCGCAATCATCTCTCCAAATGTCTGTTTTGTCAAATTTGTTACTGTTTAATTCAACCTCGTAAAACTTCTTACAAAACTCAGAACAGCCATTATCATCACTACCATGGCCGGTGATGGCAAACAACAATTCTGCATATTGTGTTCCGCCCGGGGCAGTAAATGATCTGGTATCTATTCTGTTCTCAATATCCTGGCTGTTATCGCCAAACCTGCCGCCGCCGGCCCATGCCCTGTCTATGTCAATTACATTCCTTGGCGGAGTGCCCTCTATAAAGTCGAAACGGACGTCGGCAGTAAAGCCCCACGAGTAGCCCGAATAGAAGATGCGCACGGTGGCGCTGTCTTTCAGCTGGTTATAAAAGTCGGTTACGTCAAATGCATACCGCTGCTTCCATGTCCATGGGGTGCGGGGCGATGATGCATTGGCATAAGGTGTGATGAACCGGCCTATCTCCAGGGTGTCACCTGTTTTGGTCATGATGAACATATGCACATCATAGTCCCAGTCGCCACAATATGTAGCGCCGGACCCACACTGGTATTTACCCAGTGTAAAAGTCATCAGTATCTTCCTGTAAGCTACCGAGCCGTCCGGAAATTCAACAGTGGTATCAAAAGCACCGTAGTGGTTCATTTGCAAACCGGCAAAGGATTGCACCTTAGTAGTATCGCCCGGCGCTGCGTAAACAGATGCAGCCCACAGCACGGCAGAAAGTAATGTTAGTAATCTCCTCATATATCAGAATTAAGCTTGTAAAGCTAACAAAACATTAGTAGAGATTATCTATTGTCATCTTTTAGATGTGATGAACCGGGGTAGCTATGCCTTCTGCTCTCCTTGCCCTTGTCCCAATGCTATGTCTGACAAGCATTGCGGGCAGAGACAATCAGCATACTGCGCACGCAGGGTGGCGAGGGTTTCGCCTGTAAGTTGATATTGCTCGCACCAGCAACCTGCTATGGGAGCAGTGCAGGTGAATGCTGCATCACATTTGGAGCATTGCTTTGTGGCCATTTATCCCATATTGTGGAACACCCGCTGCACATCATCGTCCTGCTCCAGGCGCTCTATCAGTTTCGATACATCGTCGGCCTGCTCGTCAGTCACTTCCACGGTATTCAGGGGTATCCATTCCAGCTCGGCCGATAGCGGTGTCAGTCCTTTTTCTTCCAGCGCCTTCTGCATATTTCCAAAGTCGCTGAATTCGCACCTGATAACAAGATGTCCCTCGCTGTCTTCGCCCATCTCTTCCAGTCCTGCATCTATCAGTTCCAGTTCCAGGTCTTCCTGGCTCACGCCTTCACTATTGAGCTTGAACACGCCTAGGTGTTTGAACAGGAAACCCACAGAGCCGCTGTTACCCAGGTTGCCACCACCTTTGTTGAAGTGTGAACGCACGTTGGCTACAGTACGGGTAGTGTTGTCGGTAGCTGTTTCTACCAGTAGCGCTACGCCATGGGGGGCATAACCTTCGTACAATACCTCCTCGTAGTTGCTCGTATCCTTGCCCAGTGCGTTTTTTATCGCACCTTCTATGCGGTCTTTCGGCATGTTTAGCGCCTTGGCGTTTTGCATGATACGGCGCAACGTAGGATTGGTGTCCGGTTCGGGGCCACCGCTTTTTACAGCAATAGCTATTTCCTTACCTATACGGGTAAATTGCTTGGCCATCCGGTCGTACCGGGCAAACATCTTGGATTTACGTACTTCAAATATCCGGCCCATGGGTCTTCTTATTTAGTGCGCAAAAATAAGAATTGTTTTTGGCAGATTGCTACTAAAACTTCACTATAAGGTAAAAGACCATAGGCAGGTTGAATTTACCGAATTCAACCTTGTTGTCCGTTTTGGTTATTTTAGTTTCAAACGTCGCCGGCGCGCCTATTGGGTTACCGTTGCTCGTCTTCCGGGTAATGGATATCTGCTGCTTAAAATCGCCTTTGCTGTAGTAAAAACTCGTTTCTGTGCCGATTAATATCGACGGTGTAATATGATAGCGCAGCCAGCCCATAGCTCCGCCGCCTTTGGCACTGGTACTCGACGAGATATCCGTAGAAGTGGAATCGAAAGTACGCGTGAAGGTTTTTGTATAGCTTACGTCATTAAAATAGATAGCATCCACTCCTATACCTGCCGACCATTTGTCCGACAACACAAATGTCTTTTCAAAACCGAAGCGGACGTTCATTACATTGATGTTATTCTCCTGTTGTACCACCCCATCATCATCTTTAAAACTGCGGAAATCCGGGCCCACACCCAGGCGTATACCTACACCCGGCTTTTTCCAGTTGAGCGAATAGGTGAGCAGGTATGGATTGTTCAGGGCATTAGAGCTGTTATTAAAGTTAAACACCTGCCTGACAAGTTCATTGGCTTGTACACCTACCTGGTGTTCGAAAATTTTACGTTTCGGCGCAGCAGGTTCTTCCTGCGCGTGGATAGTGGTGGTAACCAAGCAGGCGGCCGTGGCGGCCATCATCGCAAATTGTCTGAGCATAAGTTGTGTGTATTGTGGTTATTTAGTTTTGAAGGGGTTGGAATATTTTGGTTCCGTAAGCATGGCATAATCCGTCAGCGTGTTCAGGAACGCCACTAAGGCTTGTTTTTCATTTTCACTGATATTCATGCGCATGGCCCGGCCATACTCATCTTTAAGACGGCTATCGAGGTTGGGATGGTTTTGTATGCCCTTGCTGTAATGTTCTATTACTTCTTCCAGCGTTTTGAAACGGCCATCGTGCATATACGGAGCCGTGCGCGCTACATTCCTCAGGTTGGGCGCTTTGAATGCGCCGTCAGGAAAGTTAAATGTACTACCCAGCACACCTGCGCCCCTGTCGGTTGTTGATGCGTCCAGGCCTATATTGGCTATTAACGAGGCGGGATAAGCGCCGATAACTACGCGGTGGCAGGAGGCGCAGTCATACTTCTGGTTAAACAATTGAAGCCCGTGCAATTCCTGTGCTGTTAGCTCACCTTTTTGCTGCTGGTACATATCAAAGCGGCTCTTGTCAGACACTATTGAACACATAAAGAAAGCCATAGCATCGGCGATCCGTTCCATAGTTATATTGTCATCGCCATATGCATCGCGGAACAGGTTTTGATAGTATCCCAGGTCAGCGAGTTTGGCTGGTAGCTTGCTGATATCATCCATGCCCATTTCCACATGATTGAGTATAGGACGTGATACGAGATTGATAAGACTGGTTTCGCGGCCATCCCAAAACAGGAAGCCGGTGGTGAATGGGCTGAATATGTTGCTGGGAGTGCCGCTGGTAAAGTTTTGGATCGCCATAGAGTTTCGTCCGGTAAGGCGGCCCTCGAAGCCACGGCTGGCAGCTACATTGTCAGAAAAAGCAAACTCCTGCTTGTGACAACTGGCGCAGGCCACTGCATTGTTCAGCGACAGTTGTTTATCGTAAAACAGCACACGGCCCAATACGGCTTTCATGTCCGTCACTTCAGCATAAGAACCTTTGAAGTATTGTCCTGCAGTGTCAGACAGGTCTAAGTACACTTGTGGCTGTGGAGTATTGGCGGCATTACTGCCTTCTTTTTTGCAGGACAAGGCCAAGACAGTGACTGCAACCCCCAGGCTTAGGATATAGTTTTTCATAGGGCATTGTTTTGTGTTAGAACACTAAAAATACACAATTATTGTGCCATATGTTAACGATTTCAGAAAAGGACTAATGTAAATGACATTTTTCTATAAGCCGGGAGAATGGGTCAAATAAATTTATTATCCTTTGCCAGCTTGATGGCATCGGCCTTGGAATGTACGTTCAGCTTACTGTATATGTTTTTGATGTGCGACTTCACTGTTTCCAGGTCTATAAATAACTCCTCGGCTATTCGCTTGCGGCTTTTGCCCGTGGCTATCTGTTCCAGTATTTCCGTTTCCCTGGGCGTGAGTGGCGATTCCTCGCTGCGCTGGAATGACTGTATCACCATCCTGGCGATATTCGAGCTCATAGGCCCGCCGCCTTCCATCGCTTCTTTTATCGAAGCCAGGATTTTTTTGGGTGGGGTGTCTTTAGTGAGGTAGCCGGAGGCACCATTTGCCAGCGCACGGAATATCAGTAGCTCCTGCTCGTATACGGTGAGTATAATAACATGCGCATCGGGCACCAGCTTTTTCAGCTTGGGTATAGCGTCTATGCCTGATATGCCCGGTAGCTCTACGTCCAGTAAAATTACATCAGGGTCGCATTTGGCTATTTTTTTAGCAGCGTCTTCGTAGGAGGTGAAACTCCCTGTAATCTTATAACCTTCGTTGTTGCCTATCAGGTATTCATAACCCTCACGTATGGTTTCATCATCTTCTACCAGGCATATGTTGATATTCAGGTCTTGCATAACGCTTTCTTTGTATGTTATAAAGTTCCTACATCTCAGGGATATTTCCATCCCCCCAAATAAGGTATTTAATGTTCTTTAACAGGTTCTGTTACTTCTGCTTGCCCGGCACCCTGAAATGCAGGTTGATAACCGTGCCATGGCCTGGTTTGCTGTCTATGTACAGTTTCCCTTTCAGGCGTTCGGTGCGGTTGCGCATATTATTCAGCCCGTTTCCTTTCACCACTTCTTCTACGTTAAAACCCTTGCCATTGTCTGCCAGTGATATATGCAGCACTTTGCCTTCTTTCAGTTCGGCTTCCATGGTTACTTGTGTAGCGCCGGCATATTTCAGGCAATTGTTCAGTGCTTCTTTAAATATCATGATGAGGTTGCGACTCATATCCAGCGGCAGCTTGTGGTTCTGCCACTCACTGTCTGTACCGGCAAACTGGAAGCTGATATCAGTGTCTGCAAACAGGTCGTTACCAAAATCCCGTATACGGTGCAGTATCTCGTACAGGTTATCGTTAGTGGCCTGCAGCGACCATAAGATATCCCTGGTGCCGCTATACAACTGCGCAGTATTCTCCTGTATCTGCTCTATCAACCGCTTTTTATCAGGCGTTACATCTCCCAGTTTTTG
>DATCSV010000009.1:0-2590 GCA_036568285.1 Flavipsychrobacter sp.
GGCCTTCTACCACTTCATCAGTAAAGAACCCCTTAAAACTGCAATGTTTAATTTCACCATATGGGGTGGTGAGGGTTTTGTCTTTTACTACAAAATTCGCTCTTACATAGGGTGTATCGCGGTACTTCATTTTCCCTATAATTTTTACAAACACGCTATCTACCGTAGTAATATTAACCTTCTTTAGTTTGGAGCTGACTTTTGGTGTGAGCAATTCCTGTATTTCTTTATAAGGCACATCCACTGCTTTAATATCCAGGTTGAACCATGCGGGTGTATCTGTGAAAACTAATTTACCGCCCAGCTGGTAGGGCAGGTCGTCCAGCTTCAGTTTTTGCAAGGGTATGGTTATTATCTTCAGACGCTTATTAAACTGAACTTGTATGTCGGTTTCCAGGTGTTTGCCTTTGATAAAACTACCCACATCAAAGTTGAAGGCGAAGCTTTTTATATTCACATCAGACACCATGTTGGCAGACCATCCTGTGTCGTTAAAATCCATCAGCAGGTCGCATTGGTTTATATCCAGCACAAAGTGTTTTCTTTTTACCATATGCTTAATGGTAAGCGTGACATTATTGATGGCTACCTCGTTAATCGGGTTATCCACCTCATCTTTTCCTGTTTTTTCTTTCGTTTTGAATATATGGGTATTGCTGATTTCATTTTCGTCTGTGTATAGGGTGATATTTCCGTTTTCTAAGACGAGCTTTTTTATATACGCTGTTTTGTCGAGTATGGATGAGAGGCTGATGGATACATAAGCCCTTTCCAGGTTCAGCACATCTGTATGGTGCAGGTGCCAGAGGCTGTCTTTCAGGGTTACGTTATTCAGCTCGAATGATATATCAGGAAACCCCCTTACAATAGTAGGTTCTATTTTCCCGATGGTAATAGTGCCGCTAATGTTATCATTGATTTGCCGGGTAATGATACCGATAAAAGCACTCTTATTGTAATGGACAAAGGCAATGATGCCTATCCATGATAAAGCAATAATGCCGATTATGACAGCCAGGACTTTTAAAGGAATTTTTAAATATCGGGGCATATAAAAGCGAGCAGGTTTTTCATAACTCGCTGTATATTACAAGTTACCGAAATAATGCCGTATATATATATAACGTGGCATTGGGTAATATGTTTACAGGAGGATGAATATACTTCCTGTCCCGATAATGTGGCGGTATTAGTATGCTTCAATACAACGTTTGCAGGCAGGAGTGCTCAATATTGCCACCACGACTACTTTATGTTCACTAACAACATCAGTATTTAAGCTACAGGGTCGATTTTCGCCGGTTGTAGGTATGGGATAGGCTTGTGTGCATGAGGAGGTAACCGTTTTCCCGCCTCCTCTCAGCGCTATTTCGCTATTAATCAGCTGTTAAAAACAGATGAGTTTTCGGATAAATTCCGTAACTTGAAGTATGCACAACGGGCAGTTCATCATAGAAAAACTTAAAAACGTCAAAACATCCTTAAAAAGACGTTACGGAGTTACTGAAGTAGCCCTGTTTGGCCCCTACAGCAAGGGCGAAGAGCAAGATGACACTTATGTTGATCTGCTGATCACCTTTGATAAATTTCCCGGTATGCGCTTTACCGATTTGGAAGATGAGCTGGAGCAACTGCTGGAACGAAAGGTAGATGTGACCACCCGCAAGGGCATTGAGCAGCAATACTACAAGTCCATCAGGAAGGAGTTGATCTATATATGATTTCAGGGGAAATTCACCGCTGGCATACAGGCGTTCACCGACTATTCCTTCGGTTTTGCCGAAACTTTGTTCTGTCATAGAATTGTCTGCTGTACATTTGCGCCATATTTATAATACGGAACATGAAATTCTTGATACAGGCAGGATGTATAGTTGTAGCGCTATTGTTTAACGGCTTAATATCTTTTGGTCAGAGTACGGTTAGCGGCAAGGTACTAACGATGGGCGGTAAGCCTATCCCGGGTGCAAATGTCTATCTGCTGAACACTATAGATGGCGGCACAACAGACAGCAATGGTGTCTTCAGCTTTACTACTGAGGAGAAGGGTGCGCAAACGATAGTAGCAGAAGAGATCAGCCATCAGAACGCAGGTATGCCTATTACCATCAATGGTGATGTGAAAGGTTTAGAGTTGAAGATGAAGACCGGCACCGTGCAACTGGGCGCAGTTACGGTAACAGCCGGCTCCTTTGAAGCCTCAGGCAGCGAGGGAACGATACTGAAACCGCTGGATATAGTAACCACGGCCGGTACACAGGCCGATGTGGTACGGGCTATACAAACCCTGCCCGGTACACAGCAGCAGGGCACGCAAACCGGCCTGTTCGTGCGCGGTGGCGATGCCAGCGAGGCGGCGGTAATTATAGACGGTATGGTGGCGCAGAATGCTTTTTTAAGTACTGCTCCCGGTGTGGCAGCCCGTAGCAGATTTGGCCCCTTCCAGTTCAAAGGTGTATCCTTCAGCAGCGGGGGTTACAGCGCGCGTTACGGTCAGGCTTTGTCCTCGGTGCTGGAGCTGAACAGCAATGATCAGCCCGATAAAAGCACCATCAATATGGGGTTGCATATGGCCGGTGTATACGCCTCG
>DATCSV010000010.1:0-5559 GCA_036568285.1 Flavipsychrobacter sp.
GTTTGATATTGCATATGAATACTTCTGCAGGCTGGATGACGTGGATACAAATAGCGCAGGTAATTTCCCAGTTTATTTTTTAACGGCCTGCTGCAACATCCTCGGGTATAACATAAACGGCAGGTACACGGCAGATACACCGCACCTCAACCTGCGCGAAGGAGGCTTTACAGCCCAATTGCCAGCCGAAAGGCCTTTTGTGCCTGATGAAGACGCGCTGATGCTGGATAAAATATTAGAGGTGCAACATCTGAACTATATAGCTGCTATAAAAATGAATGGCGCAACACGTTTTCGATTGCTCGACTGGTTACTGGCTTTTATACACAACCATACACAGCATATGGGAGAAATAAAGTCGCTGCCGGTGCTGAGGGCAGTGCTGCATGGATAAACTATTTTATCAGTTTCATCCGCCTTCCTACTCTTGCAAGGTAATTTTTAAAGAACCGGAATTGTCCGAAGAAGACGCTGATAAGTAATACGCACAGCGGCCATAGCAGTGTAAGAAGGACTATGTATACCACCCACCACAGCACACCTTTGTCAAGTGGTATAAGCGTCATGATACGCCTGGATATATAGCCATCGAGGCTGCCGCCGATAGCAAAAGTGCAGAGTATCAGGATGAGTTGAACACCCGATACATTCCACTTTTTTTTCAGTTTATCCAGCATGATATTACCTGTAGCTATTGGTTGGCGAGTGCAAATTTAAGTTTTATTCTGAAAGCTTTACTGATGTGTTTATCTTAGTGATAGAATATTGAATATCCTTAAGAAATGCGACAGTTCATATCTTTTTTAATACTACTTCAATGCCCCCTGTTTGCCATTGCACAGAATTATCCGAAAGGATATTTCAGGAACCCGTTAGACATCCCCATCATACTGGCAGGCAACTTCGGCGAATGCAGGGCCAACCACTTCCATAGCGGACTGGACATAAAGACCGAGGGTAGAGAAAACCTGCCTGTGCGCGCTGCAGCCGATGGCTATGTATCGCGCATCAGGATGCAGAACGGAGGCTTTGGACATGCCTTGTACCTGGCGCATCCCAATGGCTATACAACCCTGTATGCACACCTGAACGACTTTGCACCCGAAATACAGGAATATATGAAAGCTGAACAGTACCGCCGTAAAAGCTGGACTGTGGATCTGTACGTGCCTGCATCCAAGTTCCCGGTAAAGAAGGGCGATCTGATAGCTTACTCTGGCAATACCGGTGGGTCTACAGCGCCGCACCTGCATTTCGAAATACGCAATTCAAAAAACGAGCATCCTGTCAACCCCGCCCTGTTTGGCTTTGATATAAAAGACAATGTAGCACCGGTACCCTATCATGTAGTGTTTTATGACATGCGGCAAAGTGTGTACGAACAACAGCCACTGTTTAAAACGCCCAAGAAAAAAGGTGCCGGCTATATGATAGATACAGTGGTGGTAAGTACTCCCTTGGTCGGTATCGGCATTGATGAATACGACTATATGAACGACAGCAAAAACACACTCACTATGTACAAGGGTACGCTGTATATGGATGGGGAATTACAAACTGCTGTTATCATCGATGACATCAGCTATGATGTTACGCGCTACCTGCACGCCTTTGCCGACCATAAGACCAAGAAAGAAAAAGACCGATGGGTACAGCAGTTTTTCCTGCTGCCTGGCAATAACCTTACTCACCTGTATACGGAACTGAATAAAGGCAAAGGCAAGCTGGACATCGGTGACGGCAAACCTCATAAGATGAAAATCGAATTGACGGACGCTGCCGGAAACAACACTATCATTGACTTCTATCTGAGGTATAACGGCGATACAACTGCTGTAATGGAGTGTGCAACGGATAACTTGTTTAAGGTGAACAGGCCCAATAGATTCTCCCACGCGAATGTGAAATTTTCATTGGACAGTAAAGATCTGTACGACGATGTATGTTTTACTTTTTCTGAAGAAGAAGATATGGTCTCCTATTCTGCCAGGTATAAATTGCACAATCTGACTGTGCCGGTACACACCTACTTCAGCTTATATATCAAACCTAATAAACCTGTCCCATTTGACCTGCGTGATAAAATAGCGCTGGTATACAATGATGGGAAAAAGGATAATGGCAAGGCGGCCATCTACGACAATAGCTGGTACCGGGCATCCGTACGCAACTTTGGGGAGTACCGGCTGGTAGCGGATACTAATCCCCCCAGGATAACTCCTATGCAAAGCAGGGATGCGCTGATGCGCTCCAGCAGGATAACTTTTAAAGCCACGGAAGACATTACCTCGGTAGACAAATTTGTAGCCACATTGGACGGCAAGTGGGTGCCGTTTGAACAAAGCGGCGATATATTCTTTTATACCTTTGATGAGCAATGCCCCAAAGGCGATCATTTGCTGCGCATCACGGCAGCAGATGAAAACGGAAATACTGAAAACATTGAGTATTCATTCAAACGATAATTAGTATGGAATTAAAAGCAGGAGATAAAGCACCCGATTTTAAAGCTAAAGACCAGCATGGGAATAGCATCTCGCTGAAAGATTTTAAAGGTAAAAAACTGGTCATCTATTTTTATCCTGAAGATGACACGGAACTATGCACCAAACAGGCATGCAATTTTCGCGATAGCAGGAAAGAGCTGGAAAAACATGGCATTACTGTATTAGGCGTCAGCCCGGATACAAAGGACAGCCACGTAAGCTTTACTGATAAATTCAAACTCAACTACCCGTTGCTGGTAGACCCGGAGAAAAAAATATCTACGCTATACGGCACATGGGGTGAAAAGAATATGTATGGCAATATCGTGATAGGCATGCGCCGTTGGACGTTCCTCATTAATGAAGATGGAACTATCCATCACATCATCAAAAAGCCGAAAACAGGCGGGGATACGCAACAGATACTGGCTAAGTGGGGCCTTTAGAACGCCAGTTTCATACTGCCAAATATGCCGAAGTTACGGTTAGGTGCTTCGTTGGGTAACGCATGTGGTGTGAGGCGCCATACAAAGTCTACACGGAATACTTTGAGTATGTTTTCTATACCGGTGCCTACTTCTACATAAGGCTCGCCATCAAGTGAGCGGAAAGTGAATCCTTTGTCAAAATTGTAAGCCTTGTTAGCCTCACTCAGTGTGCCTATCACACCTTTGGCGGTCCAGAACTGCCGGAACCTGAGTTTCTTGATAAGCGGAATATACTTCAGGAATCCTCCGCCCAGGCTATGCTCCAGGTTGGCACCGACAAACTGGTCGCTGATGAACTCATATTGGGTCATCATGTTGAAAGCATATTTATTGTAGTAGTAAAACTCGTTGCCGGGGTGCTGCTCCAGCAATGGATAGGGTAGTGTGCCGAAGTATTTGCCACCAAACAGGTTGACATATAACTGGCCGAAAGGTGGTATACGCCAGTTGTCTGATACAGTCATAGTGATACGCTGATAATCGTAGTCGCTGTCAAAAACATTTTTCAGACCAAGCGCCAACCTCAGATCGACAATAGGATATTTGCTGCCCAGGCTGAAACGGTAATAATTACCATTCAGAAATTTTTCTTTATATGCAAAGCGCAATCTTAGATTCACCTCAGATGCTGTAACGGTGGGAGAGGGCGCGCCCGATGCATCCCTGAAAATAGTGGTAGAGGGCAGCGGGTCGTAAGGGTCGTATATCTTTCGGTAAAATGTTAGCAGCTGACTGAAACCTGTAAGTGATTCGTTGTATAGCTCAAACCGTACATCATCGGCAAAAATGAACTTGGGTGGCACACCCTTCTTGCGTATGCCTACGCTGATGATATTATTGATGGCTACCTTATCGTAGTAGTTGACGGTATAGTCTATGTCCCGCGAATAAGAGAAGTTGAAATAACGCCGGGGTGTACGGTTGAACAGGAAGAAGGCACTGGCATTATATTTAAACCTGTTATCACCTACACCATAAGCCACATAACCGTTCAGGTAAATGTCTTTGAACAACTTAGGCGTAGTACCCATACTGAACTGGAACCTGTTACCCTCCACCTGGTTGTACGAATAAGCATTCCAATAGGGCCCCAGCTCTATCGGGCCGAATTTGTAACCGCCGGAAGCTAGTATCTTAGCCAGGGTCTTCAGGTTGTTAAACGCTTTGTTCTTCTCCAGCGAATCATACATCTGGTAGATACCGCTTTCCTGCTCATTCAGTTCTTCGTGCCGGGCCTCTGCCCAGAAGGCCTCACCTGCTGCAGTGGCACTGTCTGCCACTACCACATCACGTTTGAAGGTTTTATTATTGACGATGTTGCTGATACTGTCCTTGTTGGCCACTATGTCTTTGTAAGAGGTCGTCTTGCGGACTATAAAGCCGAGTGTCTTTACTACCTCGTCCGACAGCTCCATTTCCGCTGTTATATTTTCCTTTGTACAGAACCACAGGGTGTCGCCAAGAGGTGTGTACTCTTTATAGAAAGATGACTTCTTTACCCAGTTGATCTGGGTGCTGGCCGGCATATCTGCCGCTATATATTGTATGGCGTATACCGAGTCAACGATCTTCAACGTACCCTCAAAACAGTTTTCCCCCTTTCTCTGTGGTGAAAAGTTGAGCGTTATGATATTATATCCCTGTAGTTGCTGCGTGTCAATGATCTTATATTTATAGAAACTCAGCGCTGTATTGCCTGCAGGGCTTACAAACTCCTTGTCAAAAAACGGCACATAGTTGTCATAGGGGTTAATAGCCAGGTATATACGGCCCAGGTATTGAGACATGCTGTTCATCATGTTCTTATTGCTCAATACTTTTATCTGTGTAGCCTTTATATATTCTTTATTCTTCGTAGGCTCCTTCTGGTAATAATAGTCGGATAAGGCTTCGGTAAGATATAAAGGAAGGTAAGGCCGGCCGTATGATGTCGTATCCATATTGTCGAATACGAAGCCCAGCTTTTTCAGGTAGGGTACCGGCAGCCGCTCAAAGGTCTTTCTTTTAAAATTCAACAGGTCTATCTGTATCTTGTTATAAGCTTCGTAGCGGTAGTTTTCCAGCTTGTCGGGGTTGTTGCGGGGCTTATTCCTGATCACTTCCCTCATCAGCGTAATGGCAGGGTCTTCGCCGGGCTTAATCACCACTTCTTCCAGGTACGTATCCGAGCGGTTGAGTTGTATATCATAGACCGCTTTCCTCTTGCTTCGGTCTATCCGTACCGTTTTCACGTCATAGCCAATCACCTGTATCTTAATACTGTCGTCGGGCAGCCGTTCTACCTGTATCAGGAAGTTGCCGTCGACGTCGGTAGTGGTACCATCAGTGCCATTTTTGAAGAACACGGGTGCAAATGGTATGGGCTCGCCGTCTTCAGCATCCGTTACTTTGCCGGACAGCTGGTAGCCATTGAAATTGGCCCTGCGAACCGGTTCGGTTATCACCTGTTCTTTCCTTAACGAATCGGCTACCTGCGCCTGCACGGGCACCGCCATCAGAAAAAACAACCATAATAGGCATCCCCGCTTTCGCATCATCTTGTGTGCCGGGTATCGGCAGTATCTTTATTTATTAAACCGTAAATG
>DATCSV010000011.1:0-4734 GCA_036568285.1 Flavipsychrobacter sp.
GGTGTATTTTCCTGTCGTTGTCAGGCGTGTCGTACAGCTTTTTTTTGGTGGCCACCAGTATTATCTGGGGTATGGAGATAATGCTGATGATCAGCGCGCTGACGAAGCATAGAAAATATAGTAAATGTGGCGGTAGCTGAATCATATCAGTTGATGATATGCCTTGTTTTACTGGTAAAGTTATGTTTTTATACCCGTCATTTATAACGAAGGGGGGTTATTTGCCTGTTAATAGCTGATGTTGTTTTCAACTATGTGTGGATAACTAGGACAAATTCTTTAATACATTTAAAATCCTGGCTGAAGCTTTACCATCCCAGAAATAGGGTATCTTTCCTTTTTTCCATTCGCCGGCAAACAGCTTTTCAAGGGCCGCTTCTATATCCTCTGGTTGCAAGCCGGTTATTTCATTTGAGCCGGTGGCGTATGTGTCCGGCCGTGCCATGCTCTTGAACAGGGTAATACAGGGAGTCTGCATAATGGTTGTTTCGTCCTGCAGCGTTTCACTATCTGTAGCAACAAGTTTGGCGTGTCGGGAAAGATAATATAATGACGAGATGCCCGGATGCTTTACAATATGCAGATTATGGGCTTTGACACCTATTGTCTTTAATGTTTTCTCAAGGGAACTGCTGACAGGCAATACGACAGGAAGGTTGCGCGAGAGCCTGGCAATGTTTAATAGTAATGATTTTAGCCGGGCGACACTTTGGGCAAGGCCAGGGTGTTCCAGGTTTAAGAGGATATATTTATCATGCTGCAATTGCAGGCTGTCCCACAGTTCCGGTTGCGGCATATTTTCTATCTCCCTGCTTAGGAAATCTGCCATAGGGTTGCCGGTAAAAAAAATAAATTCATCGGGTACGCCCTCTATGCGCAGATTTTCTGCTGACGATTGCGCAATCGGGAAATGATAGTCGGTAACCGCATCAATTACCTTCCTGTTTACCTCCTCGGAGGAGTTCCGGTTATTGTTGCGCATGCCGGACCCGATATGTGCAATTTTCAATCCGCTGATTTTTGCAGCGGCTAATGTGCATGCCATTGCGCCGGTACTATGGCCGAATAACATGACAATATCCGGCTTTGCTGACCTCAGCACCTGTTCATATCGCACCAGTATAGTGGCTGTCAGTAATGCCTGATCACTTTCTGATACATCCAGTAATATATTGGGTCGGGGTATACCGAAGAACGACAGATCTTCGTCTATGGACTCAAATTCTGCCTGGCTGCCTGTGAAGATAACTCTGTAACCAACATCCCTGCCTGTGTCTTGTTCGGCCTGTACCGCTTCCAATACCGGCGCTATTACATAAAAATCAAGCTTTGAGCCTGCAACGAAATCAACCAGCATATTTTGTCTCTAACTCCTGGCACCAACGGTTACATTACGTCAATGCCCCTCAAATGTAAATATAACGAAAAAGCTTTCCGCATTTGGAGTTACATTCCTTTATCCACTAATGTTGATATTTAATCTGTATCTGCCGATGTAAGCAGTTTTTTGGTGAAAGCGTAGAGGTTGAATCCCGGTTGGTCTATTTGTGCGGATAATGTTTTTTTTAATCTGTTTTTGTCAAAATCTTTCATGCGTTCCGCTTGTAGCAGCTGCCAGCATTTTTCTGTTGCCAGTTGCAGTTTGTGTTCGCCATGTTTACCCGCAAAAGCAAAAAAGGTATCTATGGCAGATACCACATCTGGTATGCCTTTCCCTTCGGTAGCTATTGTTTTCACAACGGGTATTTCTATCCCGTTACCGGCTTTCTCATGCACCATCATCTTCAGATGGGCATACATGGCATCTGCGGCGTCTCTGTCAGCTTTATTGATTACGAAGATATCTGCGATTTCCATAATGCCTGCTTTCAATGTTTGCACTTCATCGCCTGCCTCCGGCACCACTGTTACCATGGTGCAGTCAGCCAGGCCTGCTATTTCCACTTCGCTTTGCCCTACACCCACTGTCTCTATCAGAATGATGTCAAAAGGTGCTTGCTTTACAACATCTGTTATCTCAATGATCTTTGGATTTAACCCTCCAAGTGCGCCCCTGCTGGCAAGCGACCTGATGAAAATATTGGGGTTGTTATAAAAATCATTCATGCGTATACGGTCGCCCAGCAATGCGCCATAGTTGAATGGGGAGGACGGATCGACTGCAATAACAGCCACTTTCTTTCTTTCATTGATCCAGTGTCGCAGCAGGGCACTTACCAATGTGCTTTTGCCCGCACCCGGCGGACCGGTAATCCCTATCGTTTTTCCGCCATACCCTTTGCCTGTATTCAACAGCAATTCCTCATATCCAGGTAGCGAATTTTCGACAATGGTGATAGCCCTGGCCAGTGCTTTGTAGTCACCGGTTTGTATGTCTGATAAAAGTTGTGTTATCTTGCTCTGCACTAAAATGAATTTACAACCGTTTTAGGTATATATCGTTACTGTGGGCAAAAATATACTTCTGAGTTATAAAGCGGAAACTAAAACTAATGTGGCTATAGCATGTGCCTTGGCTATGCTGGCCGGGTTTTTATTATCCAGGGCCCTTTTGTCCGCCGCAACTATTGCATTTGGTGTTAATGCGCTGTTGGGCGTACACCCGCGCGAATGGCTGAAGAATAAGTGGTGGCTTTTAGCTGTTGTCTGGGTGGGCATATATTTTCTCTCGGGCTTATGGAGCGATAACATACCGCAATGGAGTGAGCGTGTATCTGTAAAGCTGCCTGTATTGTTGCTGCCGTTAGCTTTCGGCCTTTTACCGGCATTCAATTCCAGGCAGCTGGCAATGTTTACAGTTGGTGGTGCAGTCCTGTTCCTGGGCAGTGTGGGTTACAGTGTCTATTTCCTTGTGGCAGATCCTGCATATTACATCGAGCAGTACCGTTTTTCCAAAGTATTGCCCACGTTGGCAGGGCACGATTACATTCGCTACAGCCTGGCTACTGCACTCTTTATCATTTGGTGCTTTTATGCCCTGAAAAATATACAATCCAAAATAGCCAGGTGGTTTGTCACCTTTACCATAATTGTCTTGTGTGTGCATATACACGTAGTAGCCGTGAAGACCGGCTTGCTGGTGTTGTATTTATTTTTCTTCTGTCATGCATTATACATAGCCTTCAGCCGCAAGCTGGTAATAGGCGTTGGTATTATTGCTTTCATGGCGCTAACCGCTATCAGTGCATACCGGTATGTACCAACGTTTGAGCAGAAAGTGAATTACTTCCGTTATTCGTGGAAAGTGTTTGAGCATGGTAACTTCGATAGTGATTACAGCGACATAGGCAGGTTGATATCGTATGACATATCGTTGAAATTGATGCCGGACTATCTTATAGGTGGCACAGGAATAGGCGATCTGCATGACGTGATGAGGGAAGGTTATAATAAGTGGTACCCTGCAGTGCCGGAGTTTCAGCAGTTGAAGCCGCACAACCAATTTTTGATAGTGGCGCTGGGCTGTGGTATTCCGGCATTTGCTATTTTCCTCATATGGATAGTATATCCGTTGCGATGGGTGCGCAACAACAGGCATGGTTTTTTTGTGTTTACTATATGGCTGGTAATGCTGGTGCCGCTGATGGTGGAGCCTTTTCTTGAATTGCAATTTGGGGTGTTCGTATATTTGTTCTTTATGTTGTGGATGGTACACAATGCAAAACCAAATGTTATAGTCGGGCAATGACAAATTTTATACCCATTTTCCCGTTGGATATCATAGTTTATCCCAACGAACCACTCAACCTGCATGTTTTTGAACCCAGGTACAAACAATTGATAAGGGAGTGCATTGAGACGCCAAAACCATTTGGTATACCGGTGGTGCTGGATAAAAAAATGCAGGAGTATGGAACTTTAATGGAGGTGAAGGAACTGGTGAAGGAATATCCGGATGGTGAAATGGACATCAGGGCGAAAGGTGTTGATGTGTTCAGGATGCTGGAGACCATTAAGGACGTTCCCGATAAACTATACTCAGGGGCGATCGTCAGCTATCCCGAAAATATAACAACGGCTGAAGATACTAAATTGGGTCTGCTTATTATGAGCGAAGTAAAGAGGTTGTACGCTCTTTTGAACGTTGAGGAGAAACTGCCATCGGCTGATAATGGGATACTATCCTATAAGATAGCACATTATATTGGGCTTAGTTTACACCAGGAATTCGAGTTACTGCAGTTGCTCACTGAAACACAACGACTTGAATATATCAGGAAGCATCTGAACAGTATGGTGCCTATGCTGCAGGGGCTGGAGGAGACCAAGGCTCGTATCAAAATGAACGGTCATTTCAGGAACCTGTCGCTGGATGATCTTGAATTTTAAGGTTTACCCATAAATTTTCCGCTTTTGTTCGTTCAATAGTCAGCTATTTACTATTTTAGACGTCCTGATTTAAAAAAATATTCAATGTCTGTAAATCTTTGTATCGACTGGGGTAATACGCAAGTGAAGGCCGGTTTGTTTGAGGCCGGTGTACTTACCAACTCATTTACTTATCCATCTTACGATGCGCTGATACGTCTTGTTGACCTGGTAGAAGAATATAAACCTTCGTATGCCATTCTTTCAAGTGTGTCTAACAAATCTACTGAACTGGAAAGTATGCTCACTGCAAAGGTGAAGAAGCTGATAGTAATGACAGACAAGACACCTCTGCCTATTATGAACGCATATTCTTCTGATACAGTGGGAGCAGACAGGCTGGCAATGGCTGTAGGCGCATACAAT
>DATCSV010000012.1:0-8423 GCA_036568285.1 Flavipsychrobacter sp.
AACCATTAGTAACAAAAAATTCATATGGTGGTAAGGTTAAAGCGGCTCAACTTTGTTGGTCGCTTTGCCCGTAAAAAAGGAATACGGAATTGATGAAAAAATGGCATTTAGCGGCGGGATTTTTGATGGTAGTATTGACTACCGCCAGCATATCCTGCAAAAAGAATAACGACAGCCCCTCTGACAATGGCATGGACCGGAAGCCTATGCTGGAGAATTATGCGAATAATTACATAGTTCCCGCTTATGCAGATATGGTGCAGCAACTATCAACACTGAAGACATCTATCGAAGCGTTTACCGGCAATCCTGATGCTGCTACCCAGGCGGCAGCACAGGCGGCCTGGCGCAAGGCCTACATCACCTGGCAGAAAGTAGACCTGCTGGAGTTTGGACCTGCATATGATAAATCGCTGAGAACGTATATGAATATCTTCCCGGCTACTGTGTCTAAAGTAGAGAGTAACATTTCCGGTAGTTACGACCTGGAAACTTTTGGCAGTAAAGACGCACAAGGTTTTCCCGCGCTCGATTATTTGCTGAACGGGACAGCATTGGACAAGTATACTACTGACCCGCAGGCTACTAACCGTAAACAGTACCTGCTGGCTGTAACAGCAAAAATGTTGCAAAAAGTATCGGAGGTTAGCGAGGACTGGGATAGCTACAAGAACACTTTTATCAGTAACACCGGTACTGATGCGGGTAGCAGCCTTTCACAAATGGTGAACAACTACGTGCTGTACTACGAGCGTTATTTCCGGGGTGGCAAAATAGGTCTGCCGGTAGGTGCTATGTCGGGTGTAGCCAGGGTGGACCTGACAGAAGCATATTATACGCAAGACCTGACTAAGGAATTGGCTGTTACGGCTATGAATAGTGTTATCAATTTCTATTCGGGTAAAAGCTACGATGGCGCTTCAACGGGTGAGAGCATGAAATCATACCTCGCAGCCATTGGCACCAAAGATGACAATGGCATGCTGATGGCTGACCTGATAACGCAGGAAATGAATGAGGCACTTACAAGCATTCAAAACCTGGACGGTACGCTGCAGAATAGTATACAGAACAACCGCATGGCTGTACTGAACACTTATGAGCAGGTACAGGAAGTAGTTCCACTGCTGAAGGTGGACATGGTTTCAGCATTCAGCATTTCCATCACTTACACAGACAATGATGGTGACTAACCGATGCAGCTAAAATTGTCCAACATATTATCCACTCAGCATTTTGGGAAGCCTGTTTATTCGGCTTCTCTTGCTGTTTTCAGGATGGTGTTCGGATTCATGCTGTTGTTCAGTACTATACGTTTTTGGGCTAAGGGCTGGATTGAAGAATTGTATATCAATCCGAAGTTCTACTTTTCTTATTACGGTTTCGAATGGGTGAAGCCAATTGGGGATTACACATACATACTGTTTATCATTTGCGGCATCAGCGCCTTACTGTTTGCCTTAGGATTATTTTACCGTATCGCTTCAGTGATATTGTTCTTCAGCTTCACTTATATAGAGTTGATGGACAAGACCAATTACCTGAATCACTATTATTTCGTTACACTGGTTTTATTCCTGATGATATGGCTGCCGGCTAATGCTAACTTATCATTAGACAGCCTGCGTAAGCCCAAATTGTCCAAACGCTTTGTGCCGCTATGGACCATTGGCAGCATACGCCTGATGATGGGCACAGTATATGTATTCGCCGGGCTTGCCAAGCTGAACTCTGACTGGCTGATAGAAGCCATGCCCCTACGCCTGTGGCTACCTGCCAATAATGATATGCCTTTAATCGGTCCATTGTTCAACCATCTGTGGGTAGCGTATTTCTTTAGTTGGTTTGGCGCATTGTACGATTTGACAATTGCTTTCTTCCTGCTGAATAAGAGGACACGCCATTATGCCTATGCAACGGTGGTAGTATTTCACCTGATGACAGCCTTACTGTTCCCTATAGGCGTATTCCCCTATGTAATGATGGTGTCTGCACTGGTGTTCTTCGATACAAAGCAGGTGGATAAAATCCTGCAGAAAATCAAAACCGTTTTCAAGGCACTGCCTGTCAACACAGTGTATAACAACTACACTTTCGCACCAATACAACAACGCCTGGCATCCACCCTGTTCGTAATATTTTTCGCCATACAGTTCATCATGCCCTGGAGGTATCTGCTGAACAAGGACGAACTGTTCTGGACGGAAGAAGGTTTCCGTTTTTCGTGGAGGGTAATGCTGGTGGAGAAAATGGGTTACGCGCAGTTTGTGGTGAAAGACGGAACAACCGGCGAGAAGATCGCCGTGAACAATAACGAATTCCTTACCCGCAACCAGGAACGCATGATGGCGATACAACCCGATTTCATCCTGCAATACGCCCATCACCTGCGCGACTATTATCAGCAACAAGGCATGCAGCAGCCGGAAGTGTACGCAACAGTATATGTAGCGATGAACGGCAGGCGCAGCAGGCTATATGCTGATACTACTGTTGACCTGGCCAAACAAACCGATACCTGGAAACATAAAAACTGGATACTGGCATTTAACGATAATATTTATGGATTGTAAGAAGCTGTTGGCATATGTATGTTTCTTGTTCCCTGCTATTAGCATGGCGCAGGACAGCACGCACAATAAGCTGGAGGAAGTGGAGGTGGTTGACCAAAAGCAATCGAACTTCGGGCATATGTACCAGGTGGATGGCATAAAGATAACAGCCGGTAAAAAATCGGAAGTGATTAATGTAGAACGGCTGAATGTAAACAAAGCGACCAACAATACACGCCAAGTATATGCCAAAGTAGCGGGGCTGAACATATTTGAAAATGATGGCTCGGGCTTGCAACTCAGCATAGGTGGCCGCGGGCTCGACCCCAACCGTACATCCAACTTCAACGTAAGGCAAAACGGATACGATATAAGTGCAGATGCATTAGGCTATCCCGAAAGTTATTATACACCACCTGCCGAAGCACTATCAAAAATAGAAATACTGAAGGGCGCAGCCGGCTTGCAATACGGCACACAGTTTGGCGGTTTGCTGAACTTTGAGATAAAACAGCCGGGTAATGATAAAAAGTTTGCTATAGAGAGCAGGCAAACGGTAGGCTCATGGAATTTCCTGGGTTCGTTCAATGCTATCAGCGGCACCTCGGGTAAACTGAAATATTATGCATTCGCCCATTACAAAAAAGGTGATGGCTGGAGGCCCAACAGCAGGTTCGAATCTTTTAACGGTTATGCCGACCTGCATTATCAGTTCAACGAAAAACACATGCTGGGCATTGAATACACCCACATGAACTACCTGGCGCAGCAGCCCGGCGGCCTCAGCGACCAGATGTTTGAAGATGACCCCCGCCAGAGCAACCGCGCACGCAACTGGTTTTCTGTCAACTGGAATTTGATTGACATGGAATGGGACTATCGCATTTCGCCACGCACCCGCCTGCAAACAAGGGCATATACATTGATTGCTTCGCGTAAGGCAATAGGCTTCCGTGAAAACAGGGTATCTGTTATAGATAATGGTGGTAAACGCGATTTGCTGACAGGTGATTTTAAAAACACGGCATTGGAATCTCGCCTGTTGCACCGCTACAATGCAGGTGCGCAACAACAGGTCTTACTGGCTGGTATACGCGCTTACAGGGGTACCAATACCAACAAGCAGGGATATGTGAACAATGGCAACGGGGCGAATTTTGAATTTAGTGATGATGAAACCACGCAGATGATATCTGACTATTCATTCCCCAACCTGAACCTGGCGGCTTTTGCTGAACATATCTTCAGGCTGTCATCCAAATTCAGCGTAACACCCGGTATTCGTGTGGAGCATATCCGCACACAGGCCGATGGATATTATGTACTGCGGGAAACAGATATGCGCGACAGTATCATCTTTGAACAAAAGAGAAATGAGCAAAGAGATTTGCCCCGCACATTTGTTTTGGGTGGGTTTGGAGTATCTTATAAAATCAAACCTGAGTTGGAAGTGTATGGCAATTTTTCGCAAAACTACCGTTCCGTAACTTTCAGCGATTTGAGAGTGGTTAATCCTTCATTTCGTATTGATACGAATATAAACGATGAACGCGGCTGGAGCAGCGACCTTGGATTGAGAGGTAGTGTGAATGATGTGTTTCGTTTTGATGGGAACCTGTTTTACCTGTATTATGGCAACCGCATAGGTGAATACACAGCGAAAGAAGGCAGTCGCGTATTACGCGTGCGCGACAATATAGGCGTAGCGCAGATATACGGGCTGGAAACTTTTATGGAACTGGATGTGCTCCGCCTGTTGACCAATTCTTCAAAGTTCGGTATAACAGTGTACAATAATCTCTCATTGACAGAAGCAACCTATACAAAGAGCCCGATTGGTAATGTGCAGGGCAACAGGGTAGAATATGTTCCTTTTATCAACTGGAAAGCGGGTGCACAGTTTGGTTACAAAACATGGAAACTTACCTACCAGTTCAGCTACCTCAGCGAGCAATATTCTGAAGCTACTAACGCTACCGATGGTGGATATAGCGGAGTGATAGGCACCATCCCTACTTACTATGTTATGGACCTGTCAGCCGGGTGGAGCTACAAATGGCTGACCATAGAAGCCAGCGTGAACAACCTCGCCAATACGATGTACTTCACGCGCAGGGCTACCGGCTATCCCGGCCCAGGCATCATTCCCGGCGATGGCAGGAGTTTTTACCTGACCGCAGGCGTGAAACTGTAGGGTGAAAATCAGGGACGTTTTCTATATGCATTCAAAGAGCTAGTTCCCGTATAAGTAAATAGAGCTATGCCATTGCAAGCTGAAATTATATTACTTTAGCTATATAATATAATCGTAATCATGAATATACCCGCGGTGCTGTCCAGAAACATATTGCCGTACCTTATTCTTGCGGCATTGTGTGTGCCGCTCTTTTTTCTGAACATTAATGATAAGCATGTATGGGGAGACGATCATGCGCAGTATATAAAGGAAGCACTGAATATTGCAGAAGGAAAACCGTACTACCAATCGGATTACGTCTTTAATCATCTCAATCCTGAATATGGTCCACCTCAATATCCACCGGGATTCCCGCTACTCCTGGCACCAGTTGTCAAAATATGGGGAATCTCATATACGCATATGATCAGCTTCATAGCTTTTATGCTTAGTTGCCTGGTTTTTATTTTGTTCGATTACTTTAAGAAATATACCGGAAGTGTGGCCTCCGCCGCTTGCCTCTCGCTACTTTGCGTATATAGTGGAGGGGTTCTGGAGTTTAAATCTGCTGTTCTTTCCGACATTCCGTGTTGGGTATTTACCGCGTTGTATATTAACCTGCGTAGCTCAGGCAATTTCTCGCGGGGAAGACTTGCTCTTATGATATTAGTAGCCGTTATGGCTATTCTTATCAGGTCACAGGCGATGTTAATAATAGCTGCCGAATTTGGTTATATTATGGTCACTATAACCAGGAATATTATCAGGAACGGTAGGTTCGATATTATGTCTGCCTTCCGCGCACCGTCTTTTAAGTTGATATCGGGCGTTCTCATAGTTTATATCATTGTCAACAAATTGATATTCGCCGCACCTGCCAGTTCATTGTCTTACTACAGCAACTTATTTGCATACCACCAGGGCAGTTGGTTGGACTCTATAGGATCCAATATTCTCTACTTTCATGACCTGATAACAAGGATTATACATTACTATCCTAATGACAAAATTGCCTACGCTACATCTAAATTTGCTGTGTACATCATTACCACCTTTTCAATAATGGGCTTTTTACGTTATGTTAAAAAAAGGTTTGGATATGAAGAAGTGTATTATGCAGCAACAATAGCACTTGTATTTGTATTATCGCAGCATCAGGGTGTCAGATTTATCATATATATTCTACCCATCCACATGCTTTATACATATCATACGGCAAAAGAGTTCCTCCTCCCACTGTTGAACGTTAAAGGTAAATGGCTGGCTATAGCGCTGACATTATTGTATCTCGGGCTTGGTTTTGATGAGTTTAAACGAGCTGTTCATCCTGACCAGGCTAACTTGATTCCTACAGACAGTGAGCATATAGCTTTCGCCTACCTCAGGGATAATATTGCTGATCAAGATGTTATATTATTCATTAAACCCAGGTTGTTGTCTTTGTATACAGGAAAGAAGGCGATCGTTGGCGCTTACCATGCTACTACTGAAGAAAATAAGGCATTGTTTGATAAGGTTGGGGTAAAGTATGCACTTATATCGAGTAAAATAGACGACGGGTTTACCATGAATTATATTAGTAATGTGCAGCAGCCTGTAGATACTACAATAATAGCTGATGGATATTACCTGTATCGGTTAAACTGATCGGTATGTTAATTATACCTGTACTTCTTTCTGCCTGTACCTTTTTCAAAACTCAGGAAATAGTAGGTAAGGTGGAAATCCATGTATGCAAGACGGGGATAAAAATCACCGGTAAAGGCAGAGCCGTAGGTACCATTGCTCACAATGGTCTCCACATGATACAGCCCTGCATGCGATAGTGGAAAATGATAACGCAAGCCATATTCTATCAAGCCTACACGTCTTAGAATAGCATTTATTTTAAAGCCGGCAACAATATTGACCCAGTTGGTTCGTACACCTTCGCCGGGGTAAAAATTTCTATTGTTGGTAATACTGCTACCCGTTTGGCTGGTAACAGAACCGTACGCATATGGGAGTGTTGTGTGCATTTCGTACGACGCGCCCAGCAACCCGTAAAAATCGTAAACCGTTTTCGCATTGTGCTTGTCCAGCAGGTAGCCTATCTGCAAGGGAATACCTATCGCGTACCCAGGGCTTCGGGTATCGCTATAGCTGGATACGCTGGAACTGCCGCCCAGGCTATTGTAACTATACTCATCCAGGTTCATCCTGAAGGTGATGGACCTGGTAGTGAAATTCCCGCCGGTTTCAATACACATCCTGTTAACGCGATAATTCAGGTTAAATCCTGCCGATGCGTTGATGTTATATTTCTTCGCTTTTAGAGATGGGTGGTTAGTCACAGGCGGTTTAGCCATCATAGGTATGGTGGCTATGGGGCTGAAGTGTATACCCATGCTGAACTCCTGTGCATCCGTTTTGACTAACACGAAGACACATACAACAACAGCAAGTACATTCTTTAGGAACATATGCATATTAACGTACACCGGGCTAAATTAGTATTAACCGAGCAATACATTATACATAGAAATTACTGTACGGTGAAACGTAGTGTGGATGTACTTTCCCGTCCTTGCAACTTTAACAGGTAGATGCCTGAAGATATATCCGGCACATTTATCTCTTTATGAAGCCGGCCATTCTCCGTTACCACCTCGCCCCTATACACCACCTGCCCCATAGCATTGATGATTTCTATCTTCAATACATCGGATGTAAGGGCTTCCCCCTTCAATACGAAATTCCCGTTATTAGGATTTGGGTATAGCATAAGCCCGCTTACTTCACTAAGTCCTGCCATGCCCGTCAGCACTTTCACTACTATTCCGTTGCTCAGCGCACCCGACGGTTGCGGGCATTTGTAGCTGCTGATAACCTCTACGCTGATGCTGTCATTATCGTTCAGTGTATTCGCACTCCATACGCTGCCGGTAGCACCTACTATATCCTGCCCGTTGCGCTTCCATTGATACTGTGGGTTGTTACCGGCATTGGTAGCTATGGCGGTAAAGGTCGCATATTCGTTTTCTTTCAGCGGCCTGTTGGGGCTGACGGATATACTTACTGTTGGTCCCAGCCAGGGCAAAACGTTCATGGTTATATCATTGCTGGGGTCTGTATAGGGAGCGCTGCATTTAGTGTTCTCCGTCATATCACAGCGCACTACATCCTGGTCGTTCAGCGCAGTAGTTGAAAATACAGTACCCATGCCCGAAGCCTGCCCGTTGACATACCACTGGTAAGCAGGTGTGCCTCCGTGGTTATTAGGAAGCGCCGTAAAGTTCACCCTATCGCCCTGGCAAATGCTGTCAGCAGGATTAGCAAGTATCACCACGAAAGGCAGCGGGTTGATGTGTACAGATGCGGTACCCGTGTCCGAAGTACAACCGTTAACAGTGGTGGTGAGCTTATAAGTACCTGTATCGCCAAACTGCATATTACTTCGAGAGGGATTTTGCGACGAAGAAGAAAAGCTGCCCGGCCCGCTCCAACTATATGATGCACCCGAAACAGTCGTGGTGCCCAGGCTTAGTGTTTCGCCCACACACAGCGGATTTGTATAGCTGATATTCGGCACGGCAGGTATAGGGTGAACAGTAGCATAGGTGCTGTCAATAAAAGAGCAGCCATTCAAGTTAACCAGCATTTTGTACCAGCCCGTCATGGCTGCAGTAGTGTTTATCCTGTTGGTGTTTTGCGTT
>DATCSV010000013.1:0-12857 GCA_036568285.1 Flavipsychrobacter sp.
TAAGACAGTAAACAAATTTTCATGCAATAATAGATTGCATTTAAACAGTTTCAATTGCTACAATTACTTAATTGCACTTAACTTTGTAGTTCACATTAAGATAACATGTCTTTTGTGTGATATTTTTAAAAAACATAGAAACAGGCAGCATACCAAATAGCTGGTAGTACGATGAAAGATTTTTCTTACGTGATGAGTTCACACCCCTCTTATGTTGAATCACTTTACAACGATTTTCTCAACAACCCGGATTCTGTAGATGATGAGTGGCAGCGATTTTTCGAGGGATTTGATTTTGCAATATCAAGGGTAAATGGCAACGGGACAGTAGGGCAAGCCAGCGCCGGCACAGATAAAGCGCCTGTAAGCAGCGAACAACTGTCGAAAGAACTGGGTGTGTACAGCCTGATACGCGCCTACCGCAAGCGCGGGCACCTCATCGCTACCACCAACCCCATAAGACCACGTATAGACCGTAAACCACAACTGGACCTGAGCCATTTCGGGCTGAGCGATGCAGACCTGGATACGGAATTTCAAACAGGCTCTTTCGTGGGGCTAGGCAAAGCCAAACTGAGCGACATAGTAGCCCGCCTGAAGAAAATATACGCCGGCAATGTAGGCATTGAATATACCTACATCAACAACCAGGAAGCCTGCGACTGGGTGGAACAGGAGTTTGAGAAAATGATGAATGCGGAGCTACCGCTCGAGAAAAGGAAGAGAATACTGGAGAAGCTGAATGAGGGTGTGATGTTCGAGGAATTCCTGCATAAAAAATATATAGGCCAGAAAAGGTTCAGCCTGGAAGGTGGCGAAAGCACCATCCCTGCGTTAGACACCCTGATCAACTCGTCGGCCGAAACTGGCGTAAAGGAAGTGGTGATAGGCATGGCACACCGCGGCCGCCTGAACGTACTGGCCAATACACTGAAAAAAACCTACGAGCAGATATTCTCAGAATTTGAAGGGTACATGCCCCCGGATACCACCATGGGCAGCGGCGACGTGAAATACCACCTGGGTTTCCGCTCTACCATACAAACACCATCGGGTAAAGAAGTGAATGTGCAACTAGCACCCAATCCTTCGCACCTGGAAGTAGTAGACCCGGTAGTGGCAGGTTTTGCACGAGCTAAAGCCGACTCGATATACAACAGCGAATACGACAGTGTATTACCCATATTGATACATGGTGACGCGGCCATAGCAGGACAAGGTGTGGTGTACGAACTGCTGCAGATGAGCAAACTGGAAGGATATTACACAGGCGGCACCGTACACTTTGTTATCAATAACCAGATCGGTTTTACCACAGACTTCCACGATGCACGTTCTGCCAACTATTGTACCAGCATAGCATCGATGGTGCACGCACCTGTGCTGCACGTGAACGGTGACGACCCTGAAGCAGTAGTAAAAGCATGCGAACTGGCAATACTGTACAGGCAGAAGTATCACGGAGATATTTTTATAGATATGGTGTGCTACCGCAAACACGGGCACAACGAAGGTGACGACCCGAGCTTTACTCAACCACGCCTGTACGACCTGATCAAAAAACATAACAATCCACGCGAGAGATATACACAGCAACTGCTGGCCAGCGGAGCCTCTGAAATGGAGCAACTGGCAGAGGAGATGGAAAAACGCTACTGGGACGACCTGCAGAAAAAGCTGGATGATGTAAAAGAAAAACCACTGCCCTACAAACTGCAGGAACCGGAAAAAGCATGGCAGAGCCTCAGGCATTCGAAGCCCGAAGACTTCGGCCATTCGCCAAAAACCGCTATAACGAAAAAGAAACTTGACGAGCTTTTTAATAAGCTGATGGAGATACCCGAGGGCTTGAACCCATTGCGCAAGATCAAAAAGTTGCTGGACGACAAGGTGAAGCTGTACAAAGAAGAGCAGAAACTGGATTGGGCAACCGGTGAACTGCTGGCTTATGCCAGCCTGTTAGCAGAGGGGAAAAGCGTACGTATGAGCGGCCAGGACGTAGAGCGCGGCACCTTCTCGCACCGCCACGCCGTGCTGCACGACGAGCAAACTAATGAGAACTACAACCGCCTCAGCAAAATAACGGACAACCCCGATGCATTTAAAGTGTACAACTCACTGCTGAGTGAATTTGCGGTATTAGGTTTTGAGTACGGCTATTCCATTGCAGACCCCAACACACTGACTATATGGGAAGCCCAGTTTGGCGACTTTGCCAACGGCTGCCAGACTGTGATTGACCAATACCTGGTATCGGCTGAAACGAAATGGAGGAAGATGAGCGGCCTTGTGATGCTGCTGCCGCATGGCTACGAAGGACAAGGCCCGGAACACTCATCTGCAAGGCTGGAACGTTTCTTACAACTGTGTGCTGAAGAAAATATCATTGTTACCAACATTACTACCGCAGCCAACCTGTTCCATATGTTCCGCAGGCAACTGGCGTGGGATTTCCGCAAGCCATTGGTGAACTTCTCTCCAAAAGCTAACCTGCGCCACCCGAGGTCCTATTCCACTATTGAGGAATTCACCACAGGGGGATTCAACGAAGTGATAGACGACCCGAACATTAAAACAGCAAGCAAAGTAAAAAAAGTGTTGCTGTGCAGCGGTAAAGTATACTTCGACCTGAGTGAAAAACAAATGGCAGACAAGCGTAGCGATGTAGCGGTAATACGCATGGAGCAATTGTATCCCTTGCCACACCAGCAACTGAACGAACTGAAGAAAAAATATAAAAACGCAGAGTGGATATGGGTGCAGGAAGAACCCCGCAACATGGGTGCGGCAGGCTACCTGTTTATGAACCAGGAGAACTTCTCGGTAAGCAAATACATTGCCCGCCCTGCGAGTGCAGCATCTGCTACAGGCTTCAGCAAGTATCACGCCAAGCAGCAGGAAGAACTGATCATCAACAAAGCTTTTGAGATATAAAAACTTAATAGTTCCAATACTTGCCGATATTATTATTTTTGCCTGATACTTTGAAATTATGGAAGAACTGAAAAATACGCTCAAGCAACAAATCATCGAATCGCTGAACCTGGAAGGGATGAAACCATCTGACATAGATGATAATGCACCCTTGTTTGGCGACGGGCTGGGATTGGATAGCATAGACTCGCTGGAGCTGATGGTATTGCTGGAGCGTAACTACGGCATTAAAATAGAAGATGCGCGTGAAGGCCGTAAAGTGCTGGAATCTGTGCAGTCTATGGCCGAATACATTCAGCAACACAGGACAGTATAAGCTCCGCAAACTAAGGAATGGCGGAAAGAATAGTCATCACAGCCACAGGTATCATTTCTGCCCTCGGGCGTGGTACTGAACAGCATACCGGCGCTCTCATCAATAAAAAAGCCGGAATGAGGCATCCGCTGCACCTGCGCACGAAGCACGCTAAGGAATTTGTATGCGGAGAAGTGGATTATTCCAACGACCAGTTAGCCGCGCTCTTAGAACTACCCACAGGAGATAACGGTTATACACGCACCACCCTGCTGGCATTAGCTGCCATGCGGGAATTGATGGGCAATACGGATACCTCACTTTTTACTGAAAACAGCTTCGCATTGGTAAATGCCAATACAGTTGGCGGCATGTGCTCAGTAGAGGATATGTACCCTGACTTCATTTCAGAAAAAGAAGAAGGCCCTTTTCTTAAATATATAGACACGCTGGACTGTGCCGAGAGTACGCTGAATATAGCGCGCTATTTCGGGCTGAAGCCTTTTATGGCTACTATCAGCACGGCCTGTTCATCATCGGCCAACGCATTGATATTAGGTGCGCGGCTGATACAGAATGGCGTAGTGCAGCGGGCTATATGTGGCGGCTGCGATGCATTGAGCAGGTTTACGCTGAACGGGTTCAACTCGCTAAAAAACGTAGATAAAGAACCCTGCCGCCCGTTTGACGCCGACCGCTTCGGACTGAACCTGGGCGAAGGCGCGGCCTACCTGTTGCTGGAAAAAGAAAGTGATGCCCTGGCACGTGGCGCTGAAATATTAGCGGTATTCAGCGGATACAGCAATACTAATGATGCTTACCACCCTACCGCGCCTTCGCCTGATGGTGACGGTGCATTGCACACCATGCAACTGGCATTGCAAAAAGCCGGGCTGACCGAAAACGATATTGACTATATCAATGCGCACGGTACTGCCACTATCAATAACGACCTGGCCGAAGGTAAAGCTATAGAAAGGCTCTTCAGTTCAAAGAAAACTGTATTCAGTTCTACCAAACCATATACAGGCCATACATTGGCAGCAGCGGGCGCTGTTGAGGCATTCTTCAGCATACAGGCCATACAGCAGCAAAAAGCCTGGCCCAACCTGAATTTCAATAGCCTGATCGAAGAAATGAGTTTCAGCCCGGTAACAGAGACAAAAGAGATGCCCATCAACAATGTATTAAGCAACTCCTTTGGATTTGGCGGAAGTAACGTATCACTAATATTCAGCCGCACATGATGCAACCTGTGTACATATTATCAGCAAGCATTGTATCTCCTCAACAGCATTTTGAGGACAGCGGTTTTCTGCAAGACATAAAGGAATACGCGGGCGGGGTGTTATCAGTGGTTGAACCTAACTACAGGGGATATATCAACCCCGTAGCTATACGCAGGATGAGCAAGCTGCTGAAGATGGGTATCAGTTGCGGCATGAATGCATTGCAACAGGCGAACATCGAAAAGCCACAAGCTATCATTACCGGTACGGGAAGGGGCTCTATGGTGGATACGGAACAGTTCCTGATGAGTATGATAGAAAATGAAGAAGAGGTGCTCACCCCTACCTCCTTTATCCAATCTACCTACAACTCCATCAACGGCTGGCTGGCGCTCCAGACCAAATGCACGGGCTATAACCAGACCTATGTGAACCGCGGTACCTCTTTTGAGCTGGCGCTGTTCGATGCGCTAATGCTGCTGAATGAAGCGGAGGAAGAAATGCAGGTATTGGCAGGTTGCTTCGACGAGATAACACCCGACTATATAAAAGTCAAATCAAAAATCGGCTATTGGAAAAAGCCCGCACCGGTAAACATTGAATTATATCAACACAGTGAAACTCAAGGTACCATCGCCGGTGAAGGCACGGCCTTCTTTACGCTGAGCAATAAGGCTGAAAATGCGATATGTAGTTTGCAGGCTGTAAAAACCATGCAGGATGCGCAGCCCGTGGAGGTAATGGATGCTATCAATAGGTTACTTGACCAACATGGGCTGGCCCTTGATGCGATAGATGTGTTGCTCTGCGGGATGAACGGCGACAGCAGGCAGCAGCCCTTGTATGATGAGCTGGCCGATATTGCTGGCGAGCATACCACTATTGCAGCATTCAAACACCTGTGCGGTGAGTATGATACATCCTCAGGCTTCGCCACCTGGATTGCTACCGAAATGTTTAGGGCACAGGAAATACCAGGCACGCTCGTGATAAAAAAAGGCAGCCATAAAGAGATAAAGAATATACTACTGGTGAACCACTACATACTCAACAGCCATTCTATCCTGCTGTTGCAAAACGTTCAGTAAAAATTCCGGAATAACTTAAGAAGTAGCGCCCACCATGTACACCTGTGTTGGTGTTGGGTTGCCACCTTCATTTTCAATCGATATAGCGAATGCCTGGCCAGACGCTACGGTCATAGGTATCTTCTGCAACATGCCGTCCTTCGTAACCATATCGTTAGATATTACACCCATGTCAACAGGCTTACCATCCTGTATCACCCATAGCTGGTATTGCTTTCCCTGTGGTGGCATAGGCAAATTGTGCAGCGCCAGGTAAGCCTCACCTTTATCTTTGCTCCAATACACCATGCCTGCCATCTTGGTATCACCCTCTTTGCGCATCACCACCGTTTGCATGGCGGGGTCTGCCAGCATATCCATTTCTTTCTTGTATGCACCCACCATAGCAGTCAGCTCCTGCTGAGCGGATGACATAGAGTCGACCTTGGCAGCCAGCACAGCCTGCTCTTCCCTGCTCTTATTTCGTTGAGACAAGAGCATGAAATTAGTGAGAACGCTCACCACAACTGCTGCCCAAATAGCGGCACGCAGCCAGCTTGGTTGCCTTTGCTTAACATCCGAAGGAGGTAATGGCACAGATTTGGGTGCAGGAGGCGCCTCCTGTGTAGCAGCTTCCGGGTTAAGTGCATTCCATATCTGCTCCTGCATAAATGCGGGAGGAGGTACAGCCTGCTCGTCGGCCAACCTGTGCATAGTAGCTTCTATGGCCTCCAGTTCGGCAGCCAGTTCAGGATACATGGCAATATCGGCCTCTACTATGGCGCGCTCCTGTTCGGTCAGCGCTCCCAAAGCATAGGCTTCCAACATGCCCGATTCTATGTATTCCTTTATATTCACTTTTACCTTATCAAGTATTATAATGTTGTCTTAACATACTTATTGCCTTGCGCATGCGGGTTTTTACTGTCCCGAGCGGTACATCCGTTGCCTTCGAAATCTCATCTAGTGTATATCCTTTGAAATAGGCCAGCTCCACAATGGTCTTATATTCAGGTTGCATTTCTGCCACTATCGCCTTCAGCCCTATGGTGTCTGTTGTCTGTTCCGTTCTTAACTGCTGTTCCTGCTTATATACGACATCTTCACCTGTTTGGATTTTCCCCTGCATCTTCTCCCCTTTGGAGCGCAATTTGTCTATTGCTGTATTGCGCGCCAGGTTCAGCATCCAGGTGTACAACCTGCCTTTGGCAGCGTCAAACTTATCAATATTGTTCCAGATTTTCACGAATACTTCCTGCAATACATCGCGGGCTGTTTCTTCGTCTGCTATTACCCTGCATACTATGCCATATAGCGCACCTGCATATTGCTTGTACAGGTAGTCGAAGCCCTGCCGGCTTTGCTGACGCAGCAGCAGTACCAGCTCTTCCTCGTTATATGTTACAGTTGCAGGCAGAAAAATTATTTAATCTGAAATTAGTGTTTATTTGGCAAACATCATACGATAATCTGTCCTGACCTTTCCTGCAGATATATCGTTCAGTTTCTTTTGGAGTAACCTTTTCTTAATGGGCTTCAGGTAATCGATGAACAGCTTGCCGTCTATATGGTCGTACTCGTGCAGTATCACACGGGCTGTAATACCATCAAACTCCTGTACCTGCTCATTGAATTTTTCGTCCATATAGCTGAGCTTCACTTTCGCATGACGGTACACGTCTTCACGTATTTTCGGGATACTCAGGCAACCCTCATTATATGCCCATTCTTCCCCGCTTTCCTCTACTATATGTGCATTAATGAATACAGTTTTTATCGGCTTTTCATTAGGGTACTCCCTTCTATCCTCGTCATCAAAATTTTCTACTATCTGCTCTGTATCTACTACAAACAGCCTGATGGCACGGTTGATCTGCGGAGCTGCCAGGCCCACGCCGTTACTGTGATACATGGTTTCCCACATATCTTCTATCAGCTTATCCAATTGGGGATAGCCAGGAGTAATATCCTCACACATTTTTCTCAATACGGGGTGCCCGTACGCAACTACCGGTAAAATCATGCTTCTAAAATATCAATACAGCTTGCAAAGTTACAAATTAGCCGCGGCTTTCGAGATAATCCTGCAAAAGTATGGTGGCGGCCACTGTGTCAATGAGGCCTTTTTCCTCGCGGTCTTTCTTTTTCAGCCCCATACCGGCTATGGCTTGTGATGCCATTTTTGAGCTCAGCCGCTCATCAACCTTCTCGATGGCTATGTTGGGAAATACATGCGTGTATTTGCCTATGAATTTTTCTACCAAAGGTGTGGCGTGTGTGGGCGTGTCATCAAAGTTGAGCGGATAGCCTATTATGACCTTCTCCACTTCTTCTTCCCTGAAGTACTTCTTCAGGTAGCCTATCAGTTCGTTCGTATCTACTGTCTCCAGTCCGCGCGCTATTATCTGCAACGGGTCGGACACGGCAATGCCGGTGCGCTTTTTCCCATAATCCAATGCCATTATCCTTGCCATAATTTTATCCCCTTATCTTTTTTACAATTACCGTCCCTACTCTTTTTAATATATCGGCTTCGGCACGTTTCAGTTCAATATGTTTCATTTGCAGCGCCATCAGTCGGGCTATATCTTTTTCGTCCTTTATCCTTTTCAGCACTTCATCCTGCACTTGCTTCAGTTTCTTCAGCTCGAAATATGATAAGGCACTGTCTATTTCATTTACATAGTTCATTTCCCCATGCAGGGTTTCTATACCGTATATATCCTTCCAGTTGTGGCTGATGTCGTTGCGGGTATGTAGCAATCCGGCCAGTTTGTTTTGCAGCGCCGGGTCGGGCAAACTGTTGAAATAGTTTGCAGGCGGTAACTCACCGTTTTCCGCCTCGTATGCAAAGTAACTATCGTATAGCATACGCACCATCTGGTTCTCTATCAGGTCGGGGTCTACACGCTCGTGTACCAGCGCAGCTACATTGTGGTAGTGCTCATAGGCCTTACCACCATGTTCCAACAGTATTCTTATCAGTTCCCATTCCTGCTCTTCATCGTCTTTGGGTGTGGGCAGTTCTTCCACGGGCAGGTATTCCTGCGGTGTTGCCTGCTCCGCAGCCTGCTGGCGGTCTTTGTGCCTGCGGTCCTGCTCCAGTTTTTCCCTGATGTTCTTGTTCACCAGGTTCACCATCCCCGCATGGTCTACATCCAGTGCGTCTGATGCGCGCTTGATATAGTAATCTTGCAGGGCGAAGTCTTCGGCTTTATTAATGCGCGAGATAGTTTCGGCTATTTCGTTCACCAGCTTCGACTTCTTCACCGGGTCGTCTCCCGCTTCTATCAGCCCTACTTCCAGCCTAAAGCCTATAACATCTTTCTTGTGCTCCTTTACGTATTTGTGAAACTCTGCAGCACCTTTTTCCTGTATAAAACTATCAGGGTCTTGCCCCTCGGGCAGCAGCACCAGTTGGACATTGAAGCTTTGCTCCAGCGCGAGATCCAGGCCACGCAAAGCAGCGCTCACACCGGCAGCATCACCATCGTACAGGATTGTCAGATTTTTGGTGAGCTGCGCTATCAGCCTCAGTTGACCTTCGGTAAGTGAGGTGCCACTGCTGGACACAACATTTTCCACCCCACCCTGGTGTAGTGATATGACATCAGTGTATCCCTCTACCAGGAAACATTCATCCTGCTTGCCTATGGCCTGCCGCGACTGGTGCATTCCATAGAGTACACGGCTTTTGTTATACAACTCATTTTCAGGGGAGTTGATGTACTTAGGGGCCTTCTCATTTTTTTTGAGTATACGCGCACCGAAGCCCAGCACCCTGCCCGTCATAGCCTGTATGGGAAATATCACCCTGCCATGATAGACATCGTAATATTTATCGTTGCGGTTCTTAATAAGCCCTGACCTCTCCAGCAATTCCGCATTATATCCTTTTTGTATCGCCTCTTTAGCAAAGGTATCGTACCCCTCGGGGCAATAGCCCAGTCTGAATTTTTCGAGTGTCGCTTTGGTGAATCCCCGCTGTTTGAAGTAAGACAACCCCACGGCCTGCCCTTCTTCATTGTTCAATAGTATATCGTGGAAATAGTTGGCCGCATATTCGTTAATAATACGCAGGCTTTCTTCTACCAGTTGCTGTTGCTGCTGCTCCGGTGACTTTTCGGTTTCCTCAATTTCTATCTTATAGTAATCGGCCAGCCATTTTATGGACTCGGGATAGGTGAGCTTCTCATGCTCCTGCAGGAAGGTGACTACATTCCCCGCCTTGCCACAGCCGAAACATTTGTATATACCCTTTGCCGCCGACACATAAAAAGATGGCGTCTTTTCATTGTGAAAAGGGCAATTGGCAATGTGGTTAGCCCCACGCTTCTTCAGCCGCACAAATTGACCGACCACGTCGATAATGTCGGCGCGGTTCATTACTTCCT
Source organism: Flavipsychrobacter sp. (assembly GCA_036568285.1). Taxonomy (GTDB): domain Bacteria; phylum Bacteroidota; class Bacteroidia; order Chitinophagales; family Chitinophagaceae; genus UBA5543. The sequence continues at coordinate 9,920 of DATCSV010000013.1, forward strand.
GTATGGAGTGCGGGGCTATCATTGCTCTAAAGTTAATAAACTATTGTGGTGATAAATTTTACTCTTTCCCTGCCCTGTGTCAGTACATGCCAGTTACCATCGTATTCTATCCTTACAGGCAGCAATTTGCCGCCTACCTGCTTCGTACGCACTTTCATATGCACGTCGAAGTCATAAGCCAGGGTGCTGTAAGAAAGCGAGTAATCCCTTGCCACAATGGAATAATCACTCTTCCTGAACCAGGTAGCCAGGTAGTTGTACACTACGTCGCTTTTATATTCCGTTTTGGGTATAGCCTTGAACACATAACATTCTTCGCCATCATATTCCTCCGATGCCAGTTTGAAATCATACATCCGTGCCACGTCGGGTTCGAATATTGCAGCTTTATCGCCCATCAGGGGGACACCCGCCACCTTACTGCCGGGGTTGAATATTAATTGCTTCAACTTATGTTTGTGCTTGCCAATCCTTCCGCCCTCGGCCTCGCTCAAGGCATCCCCTACAATATCATTTTGGTTGCACAGGGTGTCCTCGGTAAAAAAGAGGTAAGCATATAACTCTGCGGTGTAATAACGGTATTCCTTATTGCGCTTGTAGAAGTTGCCTGCTACCCTCTCCTGGAGCGTTTCCATGGTGCGGCAACCATTCCATGCTTTTTGCTTAGTGAGGCTATAGAGAGAGGCCGCTATTTTACCCTTCTTATTGTAGACCCTGATATCATTAGTGGCAGTATAGGAGGTAACCCGCATTGATTTAAAGGCCTTATAGAACGTTGTATCGTTCTGCACCCGCCTGATGAAGCCCTGTACGTCCCACCCTTCGCGCGCGGCAGATATCACTACCTCGTCCATCTGTATGGGGTATTTGAATATGCTGGTATCCTGCGCGTGTGCTGTAGCTGCTACAAAGAGTAATATGAATAATCCTATCCTACACATGTTCCATCCCCAACTTCAATATTGTTTCAGCTATGAGCATATCTTCCGGCGTGGTCAATTTAATATTGCCTTTCTCCCCTTCCACCAGGTACACATCTTCACCATAAGCCTCTACCACCGTGGCCTCATCGGTAAACTCATCCCGGTAAGCTTGCTCAAATGCCGGCAGCAGTATATCCGACCTGAACGTCTGCGGAGTTTGTATACTGCGCATATGCTGCCTGTCTACCGGTTGGCTGTCAGTGCCGTTTACGATGCGCATACTATCGGCAACAGCGATAGCGGGTATAGCACTACCCTTTTCTACTGCCTGCGCGTAACAACGGTGTATCAACGTTACAGATACAAGGGGTCTAACCCCATCGTGAACAAATATTACAGAGTCGCCGCTAACAGCCTTGAGCCCGTTCTGCACGCTATGAAACCTTGTTTCCCCACCTTGCACTATGGCCAGGTCAATCCTGTCGGGAAAAGCCTGCAATACCATTTGTGCATAACTGAGCTGGTCCTGTGGTAGTACCAGCACCAGCTTAATATCTGCATAAGCATCAATGAATGCTTTGAGGGTATAATACAAAACCGGTTTGCCTGCGAGTGGCAAAAACTGCTTGGGAATAGCATTGCCCATCCGCTGCCCTTTGCCCCCGGCTACTATTACTGCGTATTTATCCATCCTGCCTGTAAAGTTAATCGATTCGCTTAAAGACAAGTCCGCCCCCGGAAGTGCGGGGGCGGATGTATAATATATCAAATGTGTTACTATGCAATCTTTTCTACCTGCATGTAGTTCAGCTCTACCGGCGTAGCGCGGCCGAATATCTTCACTACTACTTTCAGTTTCTTCTTCTCTTCGTTCACTTCTTCTACCGTTCCGTTGAAATCGTTGAAAGGCCCGTCTGTGATGCGAACCGTTTCGCCCACGATGTATGGCTCGGCGTAACCGATACCCTGCTCGCTCACTTCGTCCATCTTACCGAACATCTTGTTCACTTCAGACTTGCGCAGTGCTGTAGGATGGTCTTTTCCTAAGAAATGTATCACGTTGGTTACATTCTTAATGCTCTGTATCATATCATCGGTCAGCTTGCCGTCTACAGCTTCCAGCATCAGGTAGCCGGGGAAGAGTATCTTTTCGCGCAGCACCTTTTTACCGGCCTGTACTTTAAATACCTTTTCGCTGGCACACATTACCTGCAGGATGGCAGAACCCCAATTGTTGATCTGCACTTCTTTGTCCAGGTATTCCTTTACCTTCTTTTCTTTGCCGCTGATAACGCGCAATACGTACCACTTGGTTTCCTGTTCAGGCTTTTTAGTTTCCTGTACGGCATCACCTGTGGTTTCCTGCCCGTCGTTATTTGTTATTTCTTCTGTCATTTTACCCGAGTGTTTTTAGCGAATAATGCTGTACAACAGGGTGAGTACCTTTTCAGATACGAAGTCCATGCCGAATATCATCGCTGTAAGTATCACCAGCGATACCAGGACGATAATTGTTGTCTGCTGCAGTACATCCCACGTAGGCCAGGTCACTTTGTGCACCAGCTCGTCGTACGCAGCCTGAATATAGGAACCGAATTTTGCCATAATTACCGCAATCCGCCCAGGGCGGACTAATTTTTAAATAAACAATATTCCTTTTCGTTCTCAGCCCCCCAAGGGAGGCGGAGAGTAGCACGGGCACCTGGATTCGAACCAAGATCGAAGGTTTTGGAGACCTCTATTCTACCATTGAACTATGCCCGTGTATAACAGCAGCAGCACGAAAACTACCGCAAATTAAAAAGCCCCCTACTTGCGGGGCGACTGCAAAGATAGAAAATTCTTTCTGAAAAAATGCAGGTGATTTTGCCCCGGAGGCGGATAATTTTCCGGTTTTAGCAAATATATAAATTTCTTCTCTGCAACGCCTTTTCGCATCGTGTGACGAACGGGGTATAATTAGCTGCTCACTATACTACTTCACAGTTATCAGCTGTACCCGTTTCTGGTTGCAG
>DATCSV010000014.1:0-7309 GCA_036568285.1 Flavipsychrobacter sp.
GCAAGTATATGCGCAGAAAAAACATGCTGAGCCACGCCGGGCAGGGGCGTTCTGATGCAGGCAAAAGGATATCAGCCGAAGGCTATGACTGGATATCGTACGGAGAGAATGTTGCAGCAGGATATGGCAGCGATGAAGCCACTATAAAAGGCTGGTTGAAGAGTAAAGGGCATTGTAAAAATATCATGAGCCCAAAGTTTAAAGAAATGGGCATGGCATCGAGTGGGCAGTTCTATACTCAGGTGTTTGCCAGCAGGAGGTGATTATTCCGGAACGCGCGTCCATACGGCGGTGCGCCCTATCCACGAAAAACCGACATAACCCCGCACATCCAGTTTATCACCTTTGTGCGTGATGATACAGGAATATGTCTTACCATTTTTCGGGTCGTAGATAGTGCCGTCTTCATATTCATCTTTGCTGCTCTTTTCAAAGCCTTTCAGCACAACCAGGCCGAGCAGGGTCTCATTTCTTTTGTCCTTATCAGGGTTCTTTTCGTCTGTGCGTTCTTTGCCATCTTTCACAGGTTCTTTCAGCCAATCTATCTTGCCATAAAACTTATCATTCTTCGCCTTGTAGATTCTTATTTTGGCGGTCTTTTCTTCGTTGTACCATAAGCCCTCTATCGGGTCTTGTGCAAATGCAACTGTTTGAGCCAGGAAAGCTATCATAAATACCAGGTACCGTACCATAGACTGATAATTTTACTATCTACAATTTACGAAGAAAAAATGTTGTATGGTTCCGAGGCATCTCAAACGCCACCCCATCCTCATCATAGACGAGAACACGGATTATGGCAACAGATAATAAATTTTATTACTGCCTTTAATAAGCGTATCTTTAGTAGCGCTTTCGCGCACTTCCTTCCTTCAGTTTTGTGCTTTCGGCCGGATTTACGATCAAAATGAGATTATGGATAATATTGAGAATGAAATCAACTATTACAAGGCCAATCGCCTGGAGTTTATACAACAATACGAAGGTAAATACCTGGCCATAAAGGGCATGGAAGTAATAGGTGTATACCAATCTGCCACTGAAGCGGTAGAGGAAACCGGCAAACTACATGCGCGGGATTCGTACATCGTAGAACATCCACTGGACCTCTCTATCGGACGCACGTACATCAAGAGGAAGTAGGATTCTCAGAACGGTGAAATCTATTTCGCTTTCAAAGATGTCTTTATCATTCCTTCCAGCACTTTTACATCTACATCTTCCAGTTTGTTGATGTAGAGGCAGCCGACGCCTGTTTTATGCTTACCTAACTTTTCAAGCGCATCGCCATGCTTCTTAATATCCATAGTAAGATACAATGAGATGTTGGCTTTGCGGGGAGAGAACCCTATACGCAGCCAGTCCACTTCCCTGCCGGTTTTGGGGCTTTTGTACCGTACATTGCCAAAACCGATAATGGAAGCACCCCACATAGCAGGCTCTTCACCGGTTGCCTTGCGCATCATTTCCAAAATCGCAAAACTGTCTTTCCGTTTCTGTTCATCCGGAACAGCATTGATAAAATCCTCAACGCTTGCCGCCGTAGGTTTTGTTTTTATCTCCGCCAGTTTACCTTTTTTCTCAGCCATAAGGAATGATCTAGTACGTGCCTCTTAGTTCTTATCTATCAGTTCGCCGGCACCGGTGATGTCGGAGGTAATTTGTGGATGGCCTTTGTAGCTTATCTCGCCTGCACCGGTTACATCCGCATCCAGTTTTTCGGTTACATACAGGCTCATCTCTCCGGCACCTGATACCCGTGCCGATACATCTTTGGTTTCCAGCCCGTCCGCCCTTATTTCGCCGGCACCGGTTACTTTATATTTAGCCTTGCCCACACTACCCTTGCTTATATGCAATTCAGATGCACCTGACAATTTCACTTCCAGGTTATCTACATGCAACTCATCAATATCTACCTCTGACGCGCCCAATACATGGAGTTTGAAATCTGTCCCCTTAATGTCCCCGATAGTGCGTGCATCAGCCGCACCCTTCAACTGCAGCATCGTGATAGAGGGCAACTGCACCACGATGTCTATATCGGAACTGTTGAAGATCAGCCCTTCGTTGTATATACGCAGGGTATTGCCTGTCACCTCAGTTTTAATATGCTCCATCAGATTGCTCTGCGCTTTTACTTCTACCGCGTGTGGCTTGCCCAGTTCGATAGTTGCGTCGGCGGGCACGTCAATGATCACTTTGTCAAACTGCTGTAGCGTCCTGCCTTCGGTGGTAATATTACCTTTACCGCGTATCACTTCTTCTTTGCAGCCGGAAAATGTATATGCAATGAAGGGCAGGGCGATGAGTGCAAACGCCTGTAAAAATGTATTTTTCATGAGTATGTTTTTTGTGGCTGATTAATTTCAGGACTTCTTATTATGCTTCCACCATACAAAACCGATGGTGCCCATAATACCGAGTGGCAAGGCGGCCAGGTAAAGGATACCTGAATTCAGCCCCTTAGCGCTTTTATCATCCAGCTCGTTGGCTGTTTTAGTACACAATGAGCAGCCCTGCGCATATACCACCGGCGCGGTACATGTCAGCATCAGCACTATCAGTAATCTCTTGCCCATAATACAAATTTAGGGGATTTATACTAATAATAGGGCGATATCATCAGGTAAACAGCCACGCCTGTGGTGCTTACATAGAACCAAAGCGGCCAGGTATAGCGTGCCAGTTTTTTGTGACGGGCATATTCGCCTGTGAGCGAACGGTAAGCGGTAAACAGGATGAATGGCAGAATGATAGCTGCCAGTATAATATGCGTGATGAGTATGAAATAATAGAAATAACGGATGGAGCCCTCGCCACCATATACGGTATCGCCCGCCAGCAGGTGGTGTGCTATATACGATACAAGGAACAATACAGAAAGCAGGATAGCCGTGAGCATCAACCGTTTATGCAGCAGGTAGTTTTTATTCCTGACGGCTATAAGTGCCCATACCAGCAACACGGACACTGCTGAATTGATAACAGCATTGATCAATGCAAAGATGTGTATGTCAAAGCCCAGGTCTACCTCCAGCTTGACACGCGAGAGCACTGCCACTGCTGCAAATACCACAAAAGAAGCCACAAATATCAGCAGTCTTGCCTGCTTATCGTTCTTTTTCAATACCGGAACCAGCATCATTTATTTTTTTTACGTTTCTTTTCTTTGGTCAGCAATACCACGTCCTCTGCACATTGTATCAGGGCACCTGTGTCTAACCCGTCGTAGTAACCCCTTATATAACGTGATGTGTCTATCAACACTATTTTCTGGGTATGTATCAGGTCCTCTACACCGCCGGTGCCTTCCTGCATGTTGACAAACAGCTGCTTGCGGGCAAAATTATAGATATCTTCGCGCGGGCCGGTGAGAAATGACCAGTTTTTATAGTTGATACGATAACCGTCAGCAAAGGCACGCATGGCGGGGAAAGAATCCCGTTTAGGGTCTACTGTAACCGACACTAACTGGATAAGCGTATCCATGCCGGTATCTCTCTTGGGGTCTTTCTTGAATGCAGCCTGCAAATCTTTCATATTGCTTGTCAGCCGGGGACACACCGACGGGCAATTGGTGAATATAAAGTTCACCAGCAGGATTTTGCCTTTGTAATCTTTGTTAAGAGAAATCTTGTCGCCAAACTGGTCAGTCAGCACTACATCTTCTACCCTGTGCCATACTGTATCTTTTGTACCATCAGCATTCGTAACAACGCTATCAGCAACATAATGCTTAGGCAGGTGCAGCAAGCCTTTGGACGTGACAGCCGTTATAAGATAAAAAGATAGCGGTACAAGTACCGCTATCAGAAATCCTAGTAAATACGTTTTATTCTTTTTGTTGTTCGTCATCTCAAAATCTCAGTCACAAATATGTTTACCGTACCGGTGTTGTCGTGTTCATAAACAGCCAGAAATCACCATCCATCAGGAATGCGATAATGAACCATATAAACAAGGTAAGCGGAATCAGTATCAGCATGATGAAGTTCTTCAACTCATCGCCCAGGTGCATAAACACAGCTACGATATAGCCGGCTTTGAAAAGCGTAAGCACCAGGAACAAGGTATTCAGCAAAGCCCTTGGCATAGAGCCACTGAAAAACATACCCATTACCACCTCAACAACAGTTACCACCAGTAGTATCCAGAATACCTTCCAGATGCGGCCAATCTGCTTTTTACTTTCCGGCGATTTTACATCTGTGTGATGCGACATGATACCGGAGTACAGTTTCGACTGGTCGCCCTCGTAGTAATGTAATGTATCGTCTGTATTATGATTATGTGCTGACATGTTTTATATCTTATTAATTAGCTTGATGTTATTATAATTACAGCAGGTAAAAACAAGTGAATACGAATACCCATACCAGGTCTACAAAGTGCCAGTACAGCCCTACTTTTTCTACCATCTCGTAGTGGCCGCGGTTTTCGTAAGTACCGTTTACTACGTTTATCAGTATCAGTATCAGGAAGGCCACACCGCTCAATACGTGGAAACCGTGGAAACCTGTAATGGTAAAGAAGAAGTTGTAGAAGCTGTGCGTAGCCTCTGACAATTGTGCGGGAGTAGCGTTAATATACGCCTCAGAGCCGGTATTGTAATAACCTTCGTAGATAGCTTTAGGAGCAGTACCATCGGTGAAAGTACCCCACAGGCCACCTGTAAGATCAGCAAGGTGCGTCCACTCCCATGCCTGGCAAGCCAGGAAGCATATACCACCTACGATTGTCCACAGCATCCATTTGATTACGCCATTCTTATCGCCATAGTGGCCGGCATGTACTGCCAGTACCATCGTTACCGAACTCATGATGAGTATAAATGTCATCAAACTCACAAACAACAACGGAAGGTCTGCATGGCCCATAAAAGGGAATGCATGGAATACGTGGTTGGGGTCGGGCCATACGGCGCTGAAGAAGCGTTTGGTTCCGTAAGAGATCAGGAATGCACCGAAAGTGAATGCATCTGACAACAGGAAGAACCACATCATCATTTTACCGTAGCTGACGTTGAACGGGGAACGTCCACCACCCCATACTTTTGTTTCTGCAGTCGCTGCTGTAGAGTTTGCCATATACTATTTTAAATATATTATAACGGTTGTGAAAACCCGCGTGCGAATTTCGCAACTATTTTATTGATTTGCCAGAAAGAACACAAATAAATAAATCCACAATACATCCACAAAGTGCCAGTAACTGGCTACTATTTCCAGCCCTGTAGCATTATAGACCTTTATCCTTGTTCTGAAGGCACGGAAAAATACAATTATTAATGCAATTATTCCACCCAAAATATGCAATAAATGCAGGCCTGCTATAATAAACAAAAACGACTCGCTGGGGTTGCCGCTTACTTTTATATTATTAGCAGTTAGTTGTTGGAAACCAATCCACTGCAGGGCGCAGAATAAAATACCCAGCAGCATGGTGATCGTTACCAATATCCTGTAGCGTGGAATAAGTCTTTGCTTGAATGCCTTAACCGAAAAGTGCATGGTAACGCTACTGATAAGTATCGCTATAGTAGATATTGTAAAAGTCGTTGGTAGACGGAAATATACCCAGTTGCCCTGCGCCTGCCTTACTATGTAGGCGCTTGTCAGGCCCGCAAACATCATCACAATACTGCCCATGGCAATATACAGCGCAAACTTGTGCGGGTGTATCTTCCTGTTTTGTTGCGGCTGTTCCATCATCTTCTCCATCTTAAAATAGTTTACATCTTATCAAACAACATAGCCAACAGCACTACGGGCAGGTATATAAACGAAGCAAACATGACACGTTTTGCTGATGGGTAATCATTCTTTATAAAGAATACCACCGTAGCTGCGAAATACATTGCCCCGCACAGGATGGTAATCCACATGCCGATATTACCTGTAAGGCCGATATAACGTGGTATAATACCCATGGGTACCAGTACTATGCTGTAAAACATACACTGCAGGGCGGTGAACTTGGAACTGCGCTCCTGCGAGGGCAACATGCTGATACCTGCTTTCTTATATTCATCGTAGCCTACCCAGCCTATAGCCCAGTAGTGCGGAAACTGCCAGAAGAACTGTATCATGAACAACACCCATCCACCCAGGCCCAGGCTGCCGGTAGCTGCTACCCAACCCAATAACGGGGGCAGTGCGCCGGGAATGGCGCCTATCAACACCGCTACAGGGTGTACCCGCTTCATAGGCGTGTAGGCAAAGCCATATAATAATAAGGATATGAAACTTAATATTCCGGTAAGTGTATTGAAATGATACCCCAGTAGCATGGCACCGGCAATACCCGCCGCACCTGCCAGCAACCAACCCTCTGTTACGCTGATACGGCCCTGGGGTATGGGACGGTTCTGCGTACGCGTCATCATCTTATCTCCCTCGCGCTCCAGTATCTGGTTGATGGTATTGGCTCCACCTGTCACCAGGATACCGCCAATGAAAAGAATGACTACGTTAGTCCAGTCGAAACTGATACCCGGAGCGAGCAGGTAGCCTATTACACTTGAAAAAACAACCATGAAGCTGAGGTTGGGTTTCAGCAGCAGGCTGTAATCTTTTGTACGGCCCAGTAACAGCATATGCCATTTTACCTTTATAGGCTGTTCTCTCAACATGGATTTTGTTGCAGCAATTTTTTAAGTAGCGCAAAGGTAATAAACGAATGGTTTTTAAAACGCATTATTCTGCACATAATATATACAATACAAATACGGATTAAAATATTAAACTTTAACATTATACGGTACGTTTTTTGCGGAGTAATTGTATAACCACAAACATTAGATTATGAAAAATTCTATTTTCTTTCTGTGTTTGGTTGTTGCAATACCCATACAGCTAAACGCACAGATCAGCACCAGCGTAGCCGAAAAATACACCCATTGGACGGTTGTAAAATCAATGAGATGCGACTTTATGCCACCCGGAGCCACAGGTTCAGCACGAACGTGGGATTTCTCAGGACTAACACCAGCTAATGTAAATGACACTACCCAAACGCGTTATATTCCGCGTAATGCCACCATGCCATTCCCGAGCGCCAGTGCTGTAATGAAAGATGGAAACGATTACACTTTTTATGAATATACCGCCGATGGGGTGTACGAACTGGGCAGCCTGGACAGCAGCAGTACTCCGCCTGATACTACCGTATACAGTAACACAAAGAAAATCATGAAACACCCGATTACCTATACCCAATCGTATAGCGACAGTTTCTCCCTGTCAAATGGTGTTGACTCGGGCACAGGCATGATTACCGATACCGTTGAGTCGTTTGGCATATTGAT
>DATCSV010000015.1:0-5026 GCA_036568285.1 Flavipsychrobacter sp.
TGCACATCGTATATACCATTGTCACGCAGCATTTTTTCAGCTACTTCCTTACCGCTCATGCCGGAGCTCAGTGGTATTTCCCCATACTCCCTGAATTTTGACTTCAGGCGGCTGCTCACTGCCGAACCCAGCAACATGAACACCACTATTAAGATTAAATATCCTATTCCCATGACATATCATTATCAAATTACCCGCCAATGTAACATTGTCAGTTCTGCAAAGTTATTTCATCTGTCGGAACTGGCATTTATACAGATATAACTAAAAAAATGCGCCCTGCATGACAACAGGACGCATTAACGCATGAAAAAAGACCCCTATCCCTCAGAGGATTATTCTTATTTGTTACCACTTCATTGTTACGCCCAGCAGGAAATTGAAACCTGCCTGGGGATAGAAGTAGTTGAAAGTACTCAACGTACCACCTGATACATAACTGAAAGTATAGCCATTGCTCACATATTGCCTGTTCAGGATGTTATTCAACATCAGGTTGAAACCCAGCTCGCGGAAGGGCTTAGTCTTGATAGAATAACGGATGCGGGCATCTACCAGGTTATATGGATCAATGCTGCGGTCTTCGTTGCTTGTATTGTCCAGGTACTGCCTGCTTACGTATTTTGTCAGCAGGTCTATTTCAAACACCTGTCCCTTGCTCATGTACCTGAACGGGCTTAGGGTAACACCACCCGCCCCTATGAAGTCCGGAGAAAAAGCGATATCAGTTGTGCCATGGTTCACCACATCCTGTCTACCCCAGGCATTATCGTAATTGTCTATATACTCAGTAAAGTTCAGGATCTTATTTTGCGAGTAAGTGGCATTGGCAAACAGTTTCAACCAGTGATTGGGCACATAAGCCGCCTGCAATTCTATGCCCGTACGGTAGCTGTTGGGTACGTTGGTGCGCGTATATGCCCCCACGTCATTGATCTCACCGGTCAACACCAATTGGTTGTTGTAGCGCATATAATAATAGTTGGCTCCCAGTTGCCACTTTTGCATGGTCCTGTCATAGCCAACTTCCACATCATATAATTGCTCATGCTGCGGCTGGTCAACGGGAGAGGCTTCGAAATCGTTCCTGTTAGGTTCTTTATTAGCCACGGCAATTGATGCGTACAACTTTTCAATTTTGTTGCCGTTCTTAGCTATGAAGTAGGTAAGCCCCGCTTTAGGATTGATGAAGTTATAAGTTGGCATTGGCTGCACCCCGGGATTGTCGCGGAAGCCGTAGATATTATAAGCCACGTTCCGGTATTGCAGGTCGCCGAATAGCATGAGTTTTTCACCTACGTATTGCTGTAATTTCAGGTACAGGTTCAGGTCGTTCTTCTGCGCGTCAAAGTCATACCAACGATAGTTGTCGGGCACACCGCCATTCATCGCCCACAGCACATCGCCATAGTGCGCACCTGTGTATTGGCTCCATCCGCCGCCAAAGGTGAGTTGTGTTTTGTTTTTATGATATATCAGCGAGAATACAGAACCGTAAAAATAGTTATCTAACCACAACTGGCGGATCAAGTCAGTCTCGGTCAACGTATCCGTACCTTGTATATTGTCAGGTAAACCATAGTTGCCATAAGCCTGGCCCAATTTGTATTCTTCATAATATCCACGGCCGCGTGTCATAAATAAGGCAGCGTGGCCGGTGATGTATTTGGAAAATTTATGGTCAACAAAGAACTGGTAATAATCCTGCTGATAGTTATCGGTCTGGTTGTCGTAATAACTCCCATCAGCTCTCATGCCCAACTCGTTGTAGTTACGGTTGGTTTCCAGTGAGTCTTCGGGCACACCATTCCACGACTGCCTCGTCTTTTCTTTACCCGTCATCAGCATAAAGCGCAGTTTCGTTTTCTCGCTGGCCTGCCAGCCTGCTATAAACTGCATGGATTTCAAATCGGTATTAGAGCGGTCGATATAGCCACGGGAATTGATCTGCGAAAGGCGCACATCAAACTGGAAGCCATTTTTCAGCAAACCGGTACCTGTCTTTAGCGTATGCCTCCAGGTATCAAACGAGCCATAGCTGTTGGTTAGTTCCACACCAGCTTTTTCCATTTGCTCCATATTGCTGATGCTCATGGTAGCGCCGAAAGCACCCGCACCGTTGGTAGATGTACCCACGCCGCGTTGCAGCTGTATAGAGCTTACAGACGATGCCAGGTCGCCAAAGTTGACAAAAAATGTCCCTTGCGATTCCGCATCGTTCACGGGTATACCGTTCAGTGTGACGTTGATGCGCGTACCATCTGTACCACGTACCCTAATACCCGTGTAACCAACTCCGGCACCGGCGTCTGATGTTACCACCGCCGAAGGTGTGTATTGCAGCAGGTAGGGAATATCCTGCCCCAGGTTGGCCCGCTCAATATCTTCTTTGCTTAACTCCGTTTTGGCAAAAGGAGCGTCTGAACCCGCGCGTAGAGAGCGTATCTCTACTGGTTGTAAATACTGCGGTTGCAGCAAACTGCGTTGCGCGGCTTCTGTTGAATCTGATTGTGCATGGGCGGCAACTGTGGCCCCCATAACAGTCCCGATAGCTATCGGGATAATGAGTAATTGTCTCTTCATTGCATGGCATTTATTCTGTTAACGAATGTGGGGCGCCATGCTTTCTTGTCCTGGCTTCTGACGGTTGCACCAAATACCCATAAACGAAGGCCTTAACGTTTATTAAGCACTTGGGTGTCCGACAGAATACGCTGCTGAATTTTTTATTTCCCTAACCGGCATTACCCGGTCCAGGTTCAGCGGGTATGATCTCAGCCTGTGTTATAAGGCACCCCGATAAATCTCAGTACAAAGGTATGGAATGGAGGGGGAAAAGCAAACTGCTGTAAGGCAAGAACGATTTACCTTTAGAATTAACTAAATTCAGTAAATTGCCGTTCATAAAATACAACGTATGAAATATATTGTTACTCTTATTGCATTTATTGCAACTTTCATGAGCGGCCGGGCTTTTGGGCAGGTAGCTTATTCTGAGGATTTTGAGGGCGTTACTGTCCCCGCTTTACCATCTGACTGGGAAAACAGGACTGCCGGTGCAGGGGGGTGGAAGACACACACGGGTGCTATCGCTTCAGCCAACGACTGGATAATGCCCGCACACACCAAGGTAGCCGTAGTGGACGACTGGAATAATGCATCAGACGTGAACAACCCAAGCAGTTTAGTGACACCCGTTATTGATATGTCTTCATTGACTACGCCGTACATGTACCTGGAATATTATCACGTCCAGGCCCGTTCCGGCAGCAATACAGAATCTTTTATCGTTCAGGCTTCTACTGATAGTGCAAAGTCATGGACTACCATAAAAACGTTAACAGGTAACCCATACGAATGGCAGAGGGTTTATATAGACTTGTCTGCATATCTCGGCGAAGACTCGATCATGTTTGCTTTTACTTATTCGGATAACGGTGTCAAGCTAATAGGTGCGGGGTTAGATAATATCAAAGTCTACGATCCTCCCACGAATGACATCGCTTTAACCAAAGTCACACCCGACGTAGGATCATACAAGGAATATGGTGTTGCAAACAGCAATATGATTATCGGTGGTGAGGTTTTCAACGAAGGTACCAGCCCGATCACATCATACACCGTGCACTACCAGGCGGGTACGGGGCCAATAGTTTCAGACCCGGTTACAGGTGTCAATATTGCTCCGTTTACATCAGGCACATTTAATGCCGCTACCGCATGGACTCTACCTTCCGCATCAGGGCCGAACGATATCAAAGTGTGGGTAGAACTGACAAATGACAATAATGCTACGAACGACAGCGGCGCTACTGAAATAACATCAGTGCCTTTTATGCCCAAAAAGAAGATACTGGCTGAGGAAGGAACAGGTACGTGGTGTGGATGGTGCCCACGGGGGACAGTATTTATGGACTCTGTAGCGCACAGCGCTACTCATAGCCAAAGCTTCAGCCTTGTGGCAGTTCACAACGGTGACCCGATGGTGGTATCTGCTTACGACAGCAAAATTGGCAGTTTGATAGGTGGCTATCCAAGCATGGTTATAGACCGTAGGCTGGAAGTTGACCCTTCTGAACTGTTTGACGTTTATGCCGAACACAAGGATAACTTCGGATATGCTGATATTACGCTTACAGATGTAGCTGCCAGTGGATTTAATTATTCTCTGAAAGTTACTGTAAAGCCGGCGGTGGATTTGACAGGCGACTACCGACTGGCACTGGTACTTACAGAAGATGACGTAACCGGTACCGGGGCAGGTTGGGCTCAGGAAAATTATTATAGCTTTCAATCACAAAACCGGCCCTTGGTTGGTGCGGGCTTGAACTGGCAACAAGAGCCTCATCCGGTTCCTGCAGAAAAAATGAATTATGACCATGTCGCCAGGGCTATTGTTCCTAATCCTGACGGTGCCGCAGGTAGCTTACCGGCAACTATGACGGCGGGCGCTAACTACGATTATACCTTCAATACCACTACCAAGGCGTTCTGGCACAGGTATAATGATAATATGCATGCCATAGTGATGTTGATACGCGCATCAGATGGACATGTACTGAACAGCCAGAATATCGTAGTGCCGCTGGGATTGTCTGATATTGATGCCGGTATCAACGATTTCAGAGTATTCCCGAATCCTGCCAGCAACCAGGCTTACATAAACTTCTCTTTAGAGAACAACACACATGTACAGGTAATTATTACAGACGCTGTAGGCCGTACCATCAGTGTGACAGATAATAAAGGAATGGAAAGTGGCAAGCACAGGTTAACTATAGACGTATCGCGCTTTGTAAGCGGTGTGTACAATGTTACCCTGCAAACAGAGAATGGAAATATCTCTAGTCGCCTCTCCGTGGTCAAGTAACAAAGTCAATAGTAAAAAAGCCGCGGGAAACTCCGCGGCTTTTTTTACATCCCGAAATACTCAATCACACATTTCTTCAGTAAGAGCTCCTGCAACAATATGCCTGCCTCCGGCGGCGCTTTTAACGCCTTAAAATGCGGCCATCCATCACCATCG
>DATCSV010000016.1:0-2235 GCA_036568285.1 Flavipsychrobacter sp.
GGCTGTATTAGCTGCTACACCGGCTAAGCCTGTAGTAGGAGTAGCGGTATTACCTACTGCCGTATTGCCAGCCAGCGGAGCTTCAGCATTGAATGAATGCAGTACCTGGTACCCACCGGCAGAAACCGCCAGCAACAGCACCAGTGCACCTAAATATCCAAACATGCGGCGCCAGTTAAATGCACCTCCCGGAACCCCTCTCACCGGCATTTGCTTGTCGAGGAGGTCCCGCATATGGAGCCAGGCTCCCGGACGCTCCTGCTCCTCGGCATCGCCAAGGCGCTGTCGCAGCAAATCGTCTATCTTGATCATGTTTTTATCCATCTGGGATAAAATTTTATTTTTTATAATGTAGTTGTAACTTCTCTATTTTATCTTTTAGTATCCGCCTTCCTTCAGACAAGTGCCACTTGGACGTTCCCTCGCTGATACCCAGCATTTTACCAATTTCTTTATGCGAAAATCCTTCCATAATGTACATATTGAACACAGACCTTGTAGCGTCCGGCAACTGGTGTACCAGTTTCAGCAACTGCTCATAATAGAGCTTGTCTGCGTGGTCTTTATGTACATACTCATCTTTTTCCACCAGCAGTATCTTCTCGTTATAACGTGTATTCTGCTTCACGTAGTCTGATACCGAGTGAAAAACTATTTTTCTGAGCCAACCTTCAAAAGAGCCCTGGAATGTGTATTGTTCTATTTTCTGAAAAGCCCTCAGAAACCCGTTGTTCAATACTTCTTCCGCCTGTTCGTAATGATCAATATACCTTCTTACTACCGCCATCATCTTAGGATAGAATAACTTGTACAGTTTCTCCTGGCATGCGCGGTCGTTTTTCGCGCATCCATTGATGAGTTCTTCTAACTCACTAGCCTGTCCAGGTATATTATATGCCAAAGCTATAGGCAAGTAACGGGTATTAATGATTTACAAACAATTAGACTGTCTTGCAAGCCGAATAGTTGGGTAATAGCGTTACTTATTAAATTGGGATTAACAATTACATTATCGGGGGCTAAGATAAGGCGAAGGATTTTGAAAAACCAACAAGTAGCGATACAATACCTGATTCTGTTGCCCGGCTTTTACAGTAATATTGTATATTTACCGTATATCGTTGATTTTGTGAAGATTAGAAAATTAATATCAGCATATAAGACCAAGCTGCTGGGGCAAAAGAACGCTACGGAACGTGTAATGTTGGGTGAAGTCGCCGTAACAGTGACCGAAGGGGCTATTAACAAAAAAGCGGACAAAGATGACGCGTGGTGGTACGCGATGGCACAGAGATATGGTAAAATTTATGATGTGGGTGCTAATGTAGGTTATTCTACCATGCTTGCCTGCCTGAATGATATGGACAAGACCGTATTGCTGGCGGACCCAAATCCCATGGCGCTGGAAGTGGCCAGGCAGAACCTGGAACGGAATGGGATGGGGAACTGCAAAAGTTATGTAAATGCCTTTGTGGGTGAGCAAAGAGGCAACCAGGTTAAGTTCTACACCTTAGGCACAGGTTCGGCAGGTAGTATGTTTGGCAGCCATGCGGACAGCGCTAAGGCGGTGAATGCCTGGTATATGGTAGACACCACCACGCTGGACGATATAGTAGCCGAAACAGGCATAGTTCCCCAACTGGTAAAGATAGATGTAGAGGCAGCGGAAAGCCATGTGTTGAATGGTGCCCAAGCCCTGGCGCGGCAACAGACGGCTATATTTCTGGTAGAAATGCACGCCCCGCCCGAAATGCCTATGCTGAAGAATGCCGGACTGGTGCTGGACTGGTGTACCGCTAATAGTTATCAAGCCTATTATATGAAGGAACACACATTGCTTACCAGCCCGGAACAAATAGCGCATAGGGGCCGATGTCATCTGCTATTGCTACCATCCCGTATGCCTTACCCTGAATACCTGGAGGCGATAGGCGAGGGGGATGAGATACGCTGGTAATGGGTACACTTAAGGATAAGGGATGTACCGGGGCTATCGCACTGTAAAGCGGATAACGCCTGTACCGTCTGCGGTCTTTATTTTCAGGAAGTATATGCCGGGGGTGGGGTGGCTCAGTTCCATCTCTTTGTGCAGTGAGTTGTTTTCTGTAACCAGTTCTCCTGTGTACTCTACCTGCCCAAGGGCATTGGATATTTCCAGTTGTACGCTGCCATTGTACAATATGCTGCCCTCTAATATGAATTTGCCTGTATTAGGATTGGGGTAGAGTGTAATGG
>DATCSV010000017.1:0-14330 GCA_036568285.1 Flavipsychrobacter sp.
CGGTCGGCTAGTTCTTTTTCCAGCATCTGGTTCACCTGCTCACCTCCATCGCGCAGGGTTATCCTGGCATTTTCATCTTCTATATTATCATAGGCGAAACTACCCGCCAGTACACGTATAGCGGCTTCGCTTTGTATACGCACATAGGCCATATAGTCCGATACATCGTAGGCAGCTTTAAAAGTATCTGTCACCTGCCATACCACTACTGCGCCTATTTCTATGGGGTTACCCATTTTGTCGTTCACTTTAATGGTGGGGGTGGCCAGGTTTTGCGCCCTTTGTGTCAGCTTTACGGTAGTGAAAAACGGGTTGATGAAGAACATGCCATTCGCCTTTACGCTGCCTACGTATTTACCAAACAGGTTCAGCACTTTGGCATTGTTGGGCTGTACTATTATCAGTCCTTTCCACAGCAGGAATGTTGTTATCAATGCTGGTACAGCTATCCAGTAGTAGGCGGGGCTGATGTATATATTCAGGAACCCGTATACAGCGGCAACCAAGGTAATAAAGGAGATAAAAACGGCGACATATCCGCTAAGAGGTTTGATTACTTTTTCCATATAAATCTATTTAAGTGTGTGATTGTATTGTGATATCAATATGATATCAAAGGTAAAATGAAAAAATATATCTGCCAAATTTTTCTGATCTCATTAATCAGTCTTCATTTTCTACATTTGCTGTACTATGCTGTTTGCTGACATACCGGGACAAAGGGCTGCCAAAGAAGGCCTGCTCAATATGTGGAAGAGTAATCATTTTCCGCACGCGCTGATGCTGGCAGGCAATGAGGGCACAGGTGGGCTGCCTATGGCGCTGGCACTGGCTCGCTATATCTTTTGCGAAAACAAGCAAGAGCATGATGCCTGTGGCCAGTGCCCGAGCTGCAGCAAGGTGCAGAAACTGGAGCATGCTGACCTGCACTTGTCTTTCCCTACGGTGTCGCCCAAACCAGGTACCAAGGCCATGAGCAAGTACTATATGCAGGACTTTCGTGAATTTGTAAGGCAAACACCCTTCAACAGTACCTACGACTGGCTGCAGTTTATAGATGCCGAGAACAAACAAGGTAACATAACAGCCGAGGAATGCCGGGAGATGATTGATACGCTCAACCTGCGCTCTTACGAAGGCGGGGCGAAGGCGCATATCATCTGGCGGCCTGAGTACCTGGGTAAAGAGGGTAACATCCTGCTGAAGCTGATAGAAGAGCCGCCTGCTGATACATATCTCATATTAGTGGCAGAAGATACCGAAGATATTTTGCCCACCATATTGTCGCGTACACAAATGGTAAGGCTGGCACCAGTATCTGCCACCGATATCGCCGCCATGTTGCAGCGGCGCAGCCTGGCCGATGAAAAGAAAGCATTGCAGGTAGGGCATATGGCTAACGGTAGTTATGCTGAAGCACTCCGACTGCTGCAGCATGCCGAGAACGACCTCTTTCCTGAGGTGCGTAGCTGGTTCAATGCCTTGTTCACCAACAATGGTTTGGCCATCACAAAATTTGCCGATCATTGGAGCAAGGCCGGCCGCGAACAACAGAAGAACTTCCTGCATTACATAGTACAGTTGCTGGAACAAGCCATACGTACCCGCTACCTGCCGCAGCACCCCCCGGCGCTGCCACCTGCCGAAGCTGAATTTGTACAAAAGCTGGCGGGTATGAATTTACCGCTGGAAACCATCAACAGCATGGTAAAAGAATTGACTGATACGATATACTATATAGAACGGAACGCCCATAGCAAAACACAGCTACACGTGCTGTCTGTGCGGATGGTATATATCATCACCAACAGGCAGTTGCCGGTACTTTAATCGTCTGAAAGGAAGCCGCGTTTTACCGCCTGCATATGAAACCAGGGATTCAGTTTAGCCCTGTTCGCTACTAGGAACTTCCGTACAACCGGCTGGTCGGGGTTGATCATACGGGTAGGGCATTCAGATATGTCGGCCATGGTATCGCAGTGGGGGCTTATCTTTCCCGCTTCTCCTGCACTGATGTAATACAGTGGTTCGATCCCGTCTTTTTCAAAGCCTATACCATGAACCTTATTGCCTTGTACGTCCTCCAAGGCACATTGCACAGCGTTGTCGTAAATAAAAGTATAGGCTAGTTCGCCGGTGTCATCTTCATACTTTACATAAAATACTTTCAGGTCCAGCATGCCGTAGGTAAGTCCGGGGAGTTCCTTGCCATTGCAATCTTTTACCGGCACATCGCAATGGTTGCAGTACAGGCGCCATTTCACTTCTTCGTGCAGCGCGGTAACACCCAGCCTGGCTATCTGGGCCAGGTTGTCTTCTTCCATTTTCTCCAGTACGGCCTCCGGCGAACGCTCTTCCCGCTCATCATTGCAGCCTGTCAGCAGCACAACGGTGACGACAGACAGTAAAAAATGTTTCAAGTACATGGTAGCTGCAAATGTAATGGTTGTCATCAATACGTGTTGTTATTTTTCGCAGGTGGCCGCAAAGCTTGGCGGTACTGCTATTTTGACTGTGCCCGAGGCCAGCGAGACCGTCACATCCTGCACTTCGCCAATGAACTCGCCATCTACTTGTAGAGCAACCGGTGCGTCACAGTGTATAGTAGCCTTGTCGGTTGATATAGTTTCGGCAAAGTCCGGGTGTAACTCCTCTTGGCCTGCCAGCGTCTTGACCATCTCCACCAGGTTGAAGCTTTTGAAAATGACCAGTTCAAACCTGCCATCGTTCAGCCTGCCGGTAGGGTTGATATTGGCCCCGGTACCAAATTTATTGGCATTGGCTATAGCCAGTAATATACCTTCTTTAATGTATTTTCTGCCTTTAGCCTCTATGTGAAATTTGTACGGGAAGTCGGCACTTATCAAAGAAGGGATGGATTGCAATACGTAACCCAGTTTCCCTCGTATGGTAGCATTGTCGTAGTTCTTTATCAGTTCGGCGTTCACACCCATATCAGCTATATGTATACATAAGTGGCCGTTCAGTTCCAGCAGGTCCGTTTCTATTATTTCTTCGCCAAGTGCCACAGCTAATTGTTCGTCGAGTGTACCCGGTATTTCCAGGTTAACGGCAAAGCCATTGGCCGATCCATAAGGGAGGATACCCAATATGTGATCAGTTCCTTTCAGAGCGTCGGCCACCAGTTGTATAGTACCATCACCACCGGCTACCAGTACGCGGTGTGGGTGTGCTTTTTCTATGGTTGCCCGTATCTTTTCTATGTCCTTGTTATTGTCGCCTGTGGTCTCGCACACTTCCAGTTCGTAATCTCTTTCTGCCAGCGACATCTCCAGGGATTCCATCAGTTCGGTTTTGTCGCCCCTACCAGATATCGGATTGATGATAAGCAGGATAGTTTTTTTAGAATGCATATATATTATACTTGCACTGATAACAATAGCCGGGAAATATTTGTTGTTAAAGAAAAGCTATCTATTAATGAAACCTGACCTGGTGCTATATCGCGGTTATGCCAATGAGAATCACCTGGTGGTATTTGGGCATGTGTCTGAATCATCCGCAGCCGACAAATACCGCCTGGACAGGAAAGGAATGAACCATGCTCTGTCTATTGTTAGGATGTTTGATATCAGGCCCATCAACAATGCTGACCTCCGGTTGCGGTTCCGCAGCCTTGATGTGCGTACGCGTACGCTCAAAGATGGTTACTTCCGGTTCGACATTCCTTTTTATGAGCACCTGGAAAGCGGGTGGCACACCTATTCGGTCACCTGCCGCTTTAATGGCACGGAGATAACCGAGCAGGGAGAACTGCTGAAACCGTTTACAAGCAAACTTGGTATTATATCAGATATTGATGATACATTCCTGGTGTCGCACACCAGCAACATCTTTCGGAAGCTGTACGTGCTGCTAAACAGGAATGCGGAAAGGCGAAAGGTATTTGAAGACGTGGCAGACCATTACAGGCTACTGAGCCTGGCAGGGCAGGAGGGCAATGCTTTTAACTCATTCTTCTATGTGTCCAGCAGCGAGTGGAATTTGTACCCCCTCATCAACCAGGTAACAGAACGGGAACGCCTGCCTAAGGCTGTGATGAAGCTGAGGGACATTAAAACGGGACTGGGAGATTTTTTATTCACCGGCGGGTCTGACCACAATCATAAGTTTTATAAGATAAAAGACATCCTGTCCTTTTATACCGATATCAAGTATGTTCTATTGGGCGATGATACCCAGCACGATCCTGTTATATATGAGAAGATATGCAAGATATTTCCCGGCAGTATACTGGCAGTATATATAAGGCAGAGTGGGGAGAATAAACGCAAAAAGGTGCAACAGATACTGAATAATATGGAAGTGCTCAATGTAGCTACCTGTTACTTCCGGCATAGTGAAGAGGCCATTGCGCACTCTAAGGCCATTGGTATTATATAACCAGGTGCTGCAAGAGCCAAATATTTTGTAGTATTAACGCCATGAAGCGTATAGGGCTGATATCGGACACGCATAGCTACCTCGATGATGCGGTGTTTAACTATTTTAAGGACTGTGATGAGATATGGCATGCGGGCGACTTTGGCAATGCCGAAGTAGCAGAACGTCTGCAGGCCTTCAAGCCCCTGAAAGGTGTGTATGGTAATATTGATGGCCACCAATTAAGAGCGGAATTCCCTGAAAAGCTGAGGTGGTATTGCGAAGGGGTAGAGGTGCTGATGATACATATTGGCGGTTATCCCGGCCGCTATGCGCCCTCGGTCAAGCAAGAAATTATACAACATCCGCCAAAGCTGTTTATTACCGGGCATTCGCACATCCTGAAAGTGATGCACGACGATAAGCTGAACTGCCTGCACATAAACCCCGGTGCTGCAGGCAACCAGGGTTGGCATAAAGTACGCACCATCGTCAGGTTTGTAATAGATGGTGCGCGTATCAGTAACTGTGAGGTAATTGAACTAGGAAAACGGGGCTTGCCTGCTTAATGATTATTCTTTCCTTGTAGCATCGGCACAAAGCTGAAATCGCCCAGTTCTTCTTTCTGTATGCTGCCGTCTATACCTTTGATAATCTTTGTCATTTTCTGGCCTGAACCTTCACCTATGGGAGCTACCATTATACCGCCAGGCTTCAGTTGTTCCACTAATTTTTCCGGGATGTAGGGGGCACCGGCGGTGATGATAATTTTATCGAAAGGTGCATAGCCGGGCAGGCCTTCATAGCCATCGCCGTAAAACCGTTTAATACTAGGGTACTTCTTCAACAGGAAGAATTTGCCCGTTTCATTGTATAGCTCTTTCTGCCGTTCTATGGTGTAAACAGTGGCGCCCAGCTCTGCCAATACGCAGGACTGGTAGGAGCTGCCTGTACCCACTTCCAGCACCTTGTCAAATTTTTTTATTTCCAGTAGTTCGGTCTGATAAGCTACCGTGTATGGCTGCGATATAGTCTGGCCTGCGCTGATGGGGAATGCCCGGTCTTCGTATGCAATGCGCTCGAATGCGGGATCTAAGAAAAAGTGACGGGGTATGGCATTGATGGCCTCCAATACTCGCTCGTCCTTTATCCCTTTGTCCCTCAGTGTTTCTATTAATTGTTTCCTTAGCCCCTTGTGCAGGTATGTGTCTTCTTTTGGTTTGCTTTGAAGCATAGTACAAAATTAAACCAATACCCCGTGAAAAAAAGTGGTAATCCTGATTAGGGCTATTTAAAGTTCATGACCAGCCCTACACCTACAAAATTGTTCTGTACCATAGGCTTCATCTGCATAGATATATCCCTGGATACATCAAAGTTCTTCAGATGTGCAGAAGCTACTGCATCCATTATCTGTAGGGCATAGCCTACCGATGTCAGAAGTACAATGACATCGAGGTCTTTTTTATAGTTATTCTGCAGGCGCTGCAGCGACTGTGCATCGTAAGTCTCGCTTAACTTGTTCCCGGTGCTAATATCGCCGTCTATTGCATAGATGTATGCCTGGCGATACTCTGTGTATTTATTATAATTGAACCCGATAAAGTAACCCGCGGTACCCAGTATGGCATAAACTACCGGTATCTTCCAGTATTGCCTGTTGTAAGCTTGTCCCAGTCCGGGTAAGATAGATGAGTACATCCCCGCCTTCTTGGCGTTCGGCTCAAATACCTTCTTTTTCTTAATTGTGTCCTTTGCGCTTGTAGAATCTACCTCGATACCTGCCTTAATTACAGTTGTCATTTGCACAGTGTCAACCTGCACCGGTGTACTATCGGCTACAGGCGCTTCCTGCCCCAGCACTAAGCCGCTGCTTGTTATTAATACCAGTATAAGGAGTATGAGCCTCAATCTATCGATCAGTTGATGCGCAAATTTAACCAAAGGAAGGACTATATAAAATAAAAAAGCCCTCCGGAGCAAACTCGGGAGGGCCTATAAGATGTTTAAGTTTAATGTTCACGCTTGTCTTCTACATTCATACCCATATTCATCTGTACATTCATACTTGCCATGTCGTTCAGTATATTTACCGTTTCTGCCAGGTAGATGTCTTTCTCCATCGTCTTTATCCACTCTTTATTTTTGGCTATGTTGCTGCTGTCAAGATTTATCCTCGGCATATCCTCTTTAGGATTCACAATAGTGAGCTTGGTAGCCTTCTCTTCCAGTTCCTTCATCCTGTCAGCCGTTTTGTTGATCTCTTCCTGCTCGGCCTTGTATTTTTTCTCGTTTAGAGAATAGGTCTTATCATTTTCCTGCTTTTTGATAGTACGTGCGTTCTCCTTTATCAGTTGGAAGGTTTCGTTGCCGCGTACACGCTCATTGCTTAGCGCAGCCAGCTTACCAACATTTACAGGGGTTTTGTACAAGTTGTATTTAGCAGCGGGAATTTCATCCCACTTCATAGCTGCCTCGTCCTTTCTTTCGCCCATTTCTATCAGTTCATAGGGGTCGGGCAATTGTATGTCCGGAGTTACTCCCTTCAGCTGCGTAGAACCACCGTTGACGCGGTAGAACTTCTGTATCGTTAGTTTTAGCGAGCCGATGGCATCGTCCTCAGAGCGTGCCGCCATCTTCTCAGTGAATTTGAGATACTCATCCAGTGATATAACCTTTTGCACGGTGCCTTTGCCGAACGTGCCGGAGCCTACTACTACAGCACGCTTATAGTCTTGCATAGCTGCGGCTAATATTTCAGAGGCTGATGCACTGCCATGATTGACCATAATGGCCAATGGCCCATCATATAAAATGCCCTCTTGCCTGTCTTCCAGCACAGCCGGTGCTGAGTGGCTGCTTTTTACTTGTACCACCGGGCCTTCATCTATAAACAATCCGCTTATGTTTACCACATCCGATAACGAGCCTCCTCCATTATATCGCAGGTCGATGATGATTCCATCAACTTTGGCATTTTTTAGCTTCATTACTTCAATAGCCACGTCTTCGGCACTGCGGCGACCGCTGGTCTGGTTGAAGTTGGCATAAAATTCAGGCAGGTATATATAGCCATACTTGCCGCCGTCTGTATTGATAATGGCTGATTTGGCGAAAGTTTCTTCTATTAGTACCTCGCCCCGTATGATAGGGATTTCCTGGGTAGCGCCGTTTACTTTTTTTACGGTAAGGCGTACTTCTGTACCCTTAGGGCCGCGAATCAGTTTTACGGCATCTTCTATGTCATATCCTTGTATATCCACAGGTTCACCATCGCCCTGAGCTACTTTTATTATTTCATCGCCGGCTTTCAGGTCGCCCTGTTTCCAGCAGGGGCTACCTGCAATAATAGAAGCAACCGTGATATTTCCTTCTTTATTCTGCAGCCGGGCGCCAATGCCAAAGAATGACCCTGACATCATTTCATCGAAGCGCTCCTTATCCTCAGGCGGAAAATAATCTGTATGAGGATCGTAGGTATTGGTAATGGTATTTACATATATCGTGAACTTTTGCTCATCATCCAGCTTGTGCAGGCGCTTATAGTAGTAGTCTATACTTTCAGTCACCTTCTGACGGGCTTCTGCTTCCAGTTCTGTGTCTGTTTTTATGGCTTTCAGCGTAGTGTCCTTATCGGCTACACGCTTTTCCTGGCTTTTTTTCAGGTCGGTATACTGCGCAAGGGCGCGAAATTTCAAATATTTGCGCCAGCGTTCCTCTCGGGCTTTCTCGTTGGCCGGAAATGGAACTTCTTCAGATGCTACAGTATAGTCTTCATCGCGTGTATAATCGAAAGGCTGTGACAATATCTCTTTGTAGAGCTTCTCAGTTTCTTCCACGCTATTGTCGTAAAGGGTTATGAATTTATTGAAGAACTTGACAGAGCCTGATTTGAACTCGTCATCGATCTTATACTTATATTCTTCTAATGCATCTATATCCTTTTGCGTGAAAAAACGTTTTTCGTAATCCATACGCTCCAGCAGTTTTTCATAAGCACGGGCAGAAAACGAATCGTTTACATCTTTTGGTTCAAAATGGCTGTTCTGAAGGGCCTTATATACGGTTTCTATTACCAGTTTGTTTTTCTTGTCCGTATCGGCGGAGTTAACAGTCTTCCGGAAAGAAAAGAAAGCTGCCAACGCCATTATAATAAGTCCAGGTATCAGAATCTTGTTTCTCATGAATCTTAACATAGTCTGAATGATAATTTACAATTGTAACAAATGTAAAGTATTTGCTGTTAATAAAACGCTAATCAGGTGAGGCTTTGACGGCAGTAAATGGGGGATTTTATAGCATATAATCGTAATTTGCGGGACATTTCAGTTAGTGTATGAGAAAAGTATATTTCCGGGATTTAGGGGTGGCAGAATATGGCAATGCCTGGGAGCTGCAGGAAGAGATGCTGAAGGCCGGATTGGTAGTAAAGTCCCAAAGGATAACAGGTGGTGACAGAGCCGGGGATTCAATTGACAATCATTTCTGGCTTTGCGAACATCCTCATGTATATACCCTGGGGAAAAGCGGGCATATGGAAAATTTACTCGTGAATGACAGTCGTCTCCAGGAATTAGGTGCTACGTTTTTCAAAACCAACAGGGGCGGAGATATCACTTATCATGGCCCGGGACAGATAGTCGGTTATCCTATCCTGGACCTGGAGCAGTTTTTTACCGACCTTGGTAAGTACATGCGCAGCCTGGAGCAAGTAATCATCAATACAATAGCGCGCTATGGCATTGAGGCAGGAAGGTTGCCGGGGTCAACAGGTGTGTGGCTGGACGCGGATGATCCTGCAAAAGCCCGGAAGATATGTGCCATGGGGGTGCGCTGCAGCCGGTGGATGACCATGCACGGTTTTGCCCTGAATGTAAATACAGATATGCGTTTCTTTGATTACATCGTTCCTTGCGGTATTAGCGATAAAGCCGTTACTTCAATGCAGAAGGAATTAGGCAGGTCTGTGGACGAAGATGAGGTAAAAAGTATCATCAGGTCGGAGTTTGCTAAAGTTTTCGAGGTGGAAATAGTACCCGGGGAAGTGCGTTCGTATTCATAAATAGCTTATTTTTATTGTCCCCCTGATTTTTACCTATGCGCGGTGACAATAAAATATTATTTCATTGGGGCGACAACAGCCTGCTCATTAACCTGGGCAACCGTACTGAATCAAGGATCAAAGCCTTGTTCTGGATCGAATTTTTACTCACGGTTGGTTGGGCTACCATATTCATGGTAAGGGCAATACCATTGCACGGAGATATAATGAATACACTTGAATGCGCGGGAGCGGTCATTCTATACCTGCTGGCGTCGTACAGGTTCTTGTCCCGGATTTTTTACTCTGAAAAGTTGATCGTCTATCCGCACGTGCTGGAAATTGTCACCCGCACACCGTTTTCTTATAAGGCCCGGACTTTCGAGTGGAAACATATGGGGCCGTTACACTATGTAGGGCAGGAAAAGAAAACGGACCATCCGTTGGCAGGCAAGTGTTACGACTACTATGGCTTTGAAACCCGTGAAAAGCTGATACACCGGCTGCACAATGAAGGGAATATGTACTTTAATTATGGCGGATTCCCTGTAAGGTTTGGCAGGGGAGTTTATTCCTGGACGGCCGAGGAAATAGTTAATATGATGAAATTGTACGTAGGAAACAGCTTATTGCTGGGCCCGGAATGGGAGCAGATGGTGCAAGAGCATGAAATAGATAACTGATACCCTAGAAGATAGAGATGTAGCCTTCGTCCATCTTGTTTGTTCCTTCGTACAGTACGAATTTGTAGACGCCCTTGCCCTGGAAGTTCCGCTTATCAATGATTACTTTGCTCTTCCTGAGCCTCGGTATATCCAATACCGGCGTGCGCTCGTCGCCTTGTTTGAAGAACTGGATGGCATAAATCTTTCTTGAATCTTCCGGCAGTTCCAACGTTACATGCCCTGTGAAGGGATTAGTAAACACATGCCTTGATTTGATATAGGTGAACTGGTTGGCTTCTTCACCCTTAGGTATATTCAAGTTCAGTTTAGGTGCCGGGCGCGCTGCTACTGTACCGCTTGTGGTAGCCGGCCTGGCTGCAGGTGCTACTGTGCCCGGGGTGTAATTGGTAGTGGGCTCAACATCAGATGAAGTAGCAATGATATCATCCGGCTTCAGGTTGATGGATGACGCATATTTTTGCAATGAATCGTTTGGGGGTATTACGCTTTTATTCAAAAGGGTAGCACTGTCAATGTACACCTTCACTGTATTGCTGTACCATGTCAGGTCTGAGCTGAAGCCGATATATAACCTGTACCAGTTGTTGCCTGCCTGCGGGTGGCCATCTATAAATGCCTGTGCCCCTTTCTTTAAATCCTTTACATAACCTACCGTAGTATAGTTGAACACGCTGTCGGATGAGCGTTGAACTGCGATTGATTTTATGCCGTCGTATTGGCAAGTCCAACTCAGAACGTTTACACCTTTGTCTGAAGCAATAGCAATATCCGGTAATAAGGGCGCCTGTGCATCCACCCTGCCGGCAGATGCAATGAAAACGAATAAGAAGCTAAAAAATACAGAACGGGCCATTTGGCAAACCTACTGCAATTTTTATTTTCGTGAAAGTATGTATGTTACCGTTTTCAATTCAATAACAAAACTTTAATAAATATATCCCCGGTTTGTAGAAACGACATTTTCTTTATAGTTTGGTCGCTATATCTGCTTATAACATATGGGTTTATTTAAGACTAAGCCGCTTAGCCTATTGCTGGCCGAAGCCTCTGACGATGAAAAAGGACTTAAGAAGACATTATCTGCCCGTTCGCTGGTAGCGTTGGGTATAGGTGCCATTATTGGCGCGGGGTTGTTCTCTATTACGGGATTAGCCGCTGCTAACCATGCAGGGCCTGCCATTACTATTTCTTTTATCATTGCTGCAGTGGGTTGTGCCTTTGCGGGCCTTTGTTATGCAGAGTTTTCATCTATGATTCCCATCGCGGGTAGTGCGTATACGTACTCGTTTGCCACTATGGGTGAGTTTATAGCCTGGATAATAGGCTGGGACCTGGTACTGGAATATGCTGTAGGGGCAGCCACTGTATCCATCAGTTGGTCCAGGTACCTGGTCAAATTCCTCGAATATTATAACATTCATATAGACCATAGGTTTGCTGCTTCGCCATCAGAGGGCGGCTTTCTCAATATTCCGGCTGTATTTATTGTAATGTTGATGTCGCTGGTGTTGATGCGCGGTACCCGCGAGTCATCTTTTGTAAACGGGATCATCGTTTTGATAAAAGTGGCTATTGTGCTGGTATTCATAGCCTTGGGCTGGCAGTACATCAACCCGGCCAACCTGACGCCATATGTGCCTGAAAACACAGGCGTGTTCGGCGAATTTGGTTTTAGCGGTATCATCAGGGCAGCGGCTATCGTGTTCTTTGCCTACATCGGCTTCGATGCGGTATCTACAGCGGCGCAGGAGGCCAAGAACCCCGGGCGCGATATGCCCATAGGTATTTTGCTTTCCCTGGTTATCTGCACCATACTGTACATACTGTTTGCGCACGTAATGACGGGTGTGGCAAGTTATGAGTCCTTTAGGGGTATAGATGGTATTGCGCCCGTGGCTGTAGCCATAGACCATATGGGGCAGGTAAACGCGGACGGGACAATAACCCCCGATTATCCATGGATGAACAAAGCGATAATATTGGCCATATTGGGTGGTTATGCATCGGTGATCATGGTGATGCTGATGGGCCAGTCACGTGTGTTTTTCTCTATGAGCCGCGATGGCCTCGTGCCCAAAGTTTTCTCTGAAGTACACAAAAAGTTCAGGACACCGGCAAGGAACAATTTTATGTTCATGTTGCTGGTGAGTGTTTTTGCAGCATTTGTACCGGCCAATGTGGTGGGCGAGATGACCAGTATCGGTACGTTGTTTGCGTTTATCCTGGTATGTATAGGTGTAATAGTGATGCGCCGTACACAGCCTGATGCCCCCCGGGTCTTTAAAACTCCGTTGGTGCCGTTGGTACCCATACTGGGAGTAGCTACCTGCTTGTTTATGATGGTGTTCCTGCCGTTGGATACATGGATACGCCTGATAGCGTGGATGATGTTCGGCTTTGACCTGTATCTGTTTTATGGTATGAAACACAGCCATATGAACAAACAGGGCTTCTCTAACAAAAGTTTTAAAACAGTAGCATATACAGGTATTGGCATGGTGCTGGTACTTATTGTAGTGGCTGTGTTGTACAACCAGGCACCAGAGGCTTCTGCAGGCCTGTATTGGTTCTCCGTGATATTTGCACTGGTACACCTTGTGATATATGCCATAGGTGCAAGGCAAAAGAATAAAATAACGAATCAGTAAGCATTCATCTTGGTTGAAAAAAGGGCGCGGCAACGTGCCCTTTTTCATTGCCGGATATAGCTCCGTTGTTATATGTTCGGGATGCTATTATCTATCCGATAAATTGGCTACTTTTGTCACCTCAGATATTAAAAACCAATTTTTTACAATAAAATTATTTCCTGTTTATGGCATACGATGTAATCGTTATTGGTAGCGGACCCGGTGGATATGTGGCGGCTATCCGTGCATCACAATTAGGTTTTAAGGTAGCAATAGTAGAGCGCGAAAGCCTGGGCGGCATTTGTCTTAACTGGGGTTGTATCCCTACTAAAGCATTATTGAAATCGGCGCAGGTGTTTGAATACATCAGCCATGCGCAGGACTATGGTGTAACCGTAGGTGAGGCAAAAGCTGATTTCAATGCTATGATAAAGCGTAGCCGCGGTGTGGCCGATAAAATGAGCAAGGGCATCCAGTTCCTGATGAAGAAGAACAAGATAGAGGTGCTGACAGGACAGGGCAAACTGAATAAAAAGAAAGAAGTAGAAGTAACAGGTACCGATGGCAAAACCACCGCTTACCAGGCAAAGCATATCATACTGGCTACAGGCGGCCGTGCGCGCGAACTGCCTAACCTGCCGATAGATGGTAAAAAAGTAATTGGCTACCGCGAGGCTATGAGCCTGCCTACGCAGCCCGAGAGTATGATAGTGGTAGGTTCCGGCGCTATTGGTGTGGAGTTTGCTTACTACTACAACAGCATAGGCACGAAAGTGACGATAGTTGAATTTATGCCCCGCATCGTACCGGTAGAGGATGAAGATGTATCAAAGGAGCTGTTCAAGGCATACAGGAAAAAGGGCATGGAGATCATGCTGGAGTCTTCTGTAGAGAAAGTGGATATCAGCGGTAAGAAGGTAAAAGCAACCGTGAAGACCGCCAAAGGTGAGCAAGTGCTGGAAGCTGACGTGGTACTGAGCGCAGTAGGTGTATCTGCCAACATCGAAAACATTGGACTGGAAGACCTGGGCATTAAAACAGAGAAAGGTAAAGTAACTGTTGACCCCTACTACAAAACAAATGTAGAAGGTGTTTACGCCATTGGCGATATCGTTCCCGGGCAGGCATTGGCGCACGTAGCTATGAAGGAAGCAGTTATCTGCGTAGAAGCACTGGCACATAAAGAAGGTAAATTCCACCACCAGCCTGAAGTGCTGGACTATAACAACGTACCGGGCTGTACGTACTGCTCGCCTGAGATTGCCTCTGTAGGTATGACCGAAAAGCAGGCTAAAGACGCCGGTCACGAAATTAAAGTGGGTAAATTCCCGTTCTCAGCTTCCGGTAAGGCAAGCGCAGCAGGAGCGCCCGAAGGTTTTGTGAAAGTGATATTTGATGCCAAATACGGTGAGTGGCTGGGTACACATATGATAGGTGCTAACGTCACTGAAATCATAGCACAGACAGTCTCCAGCCGCAAACTGGAAACTACCTACCACGAGCAACTGGATGTCATCTTCCCACACCCGACTATGAGCGAGGCGGTAAAAGATGCGATAGAAGTTGCCCTGGGTGAGGCGATACATTTGT
>DATCSV010000018.1:0-8524 GCA_036568285.1 Flavipsychrobacter sp.
CAGTATATACCCCAGGTGTTCTGAGTGCCTGCCGCTCTTACCACCATCTTGCATCCATCCGTTTTCGGGCAGTTGCACGGTCGCTTCATCTACTATAGCATGCACCTGCTGTTTCCAGTCATTGTAGAGACCTGCAGCGTCAACGCCTGTTTTAGCATCAGCCATAGCCCGCTCTATTTCCGTCATCTTGAACATTTCACCTGTAAAAGGCCAAAGGTCGTTGAGAGCGGACTGCATTCTTGCATGGCTTTCTTCTGTACCGTCGCCCAGGCGTATCACCCACTCACTGCTCCAGCGCTTGTGGTAGGTCACTTCTTTCAGTGATTTTTCGGCTACGGCAGCCAATTGCAGGTCGCTGCTTTTTTGCAGGTGTGTATAATAGAGATGGTTGAATATATCGATGTAAAATGCGCGGGCTACAGTAGTTGCCCAGTCGCCATTAGGTTGTTCTGTTATCAGCAGGTTCCTGAAGTCCCACCCGTCACGCAGGTAAGCCAGGTCGTCTTCGTCTATATTCTCCCCTTTATTGATTTTCTCTTCCAGCGTTACTGACAGGAACATGCCCTGCTTGTCTGCCTGCGGCAGTGTATTAAACAGGTTGGCAGCATGCTGGTAAAATCCGCGCGCCTGCCCCAGGAAATCCAACGAGATATTCGTCAAAGCAATATCCTGTTCCAGGACAGGGCCGTGCCCACACCATTCACTAAGCCTGTGGCCGTATATGAGCGCATTGTCTGCCAATTGCAGCGTATATAAAATATGGTCCTTCATAAAGCAGCCAATTACATATGGGTTAATTCATCCGGCAGGTCGTAAAAAGTAGGGTGCCTGTACACCTTATCGCTTGCGGGGTCGAACATCGCAGCCGAGTTGTCCGGGTCCGACGCATGTATATGCTTGCTTTCAACCACCCATATACTCACCCCTTCCATACGGCGCGTATAAACATCACGGGCATTTTCTATCGCCATCTGCGCATCTATAGCATGCAGGCTACCTGCATGTTTATGATCGAGGCCTGCCTTGCTGCGGATAAACACTTCCCACAATGGCCATTCACTTTTATTATTGTTTTGTACAGGCATAATCTATCAGTAACCCTTTCTGTAAATTAGTTTATGCAGCTTTGGTATCAGTTTTGCTGCGTTGTTTTCTTTTTTCTGAATAGGCCATAGCGGCATCCCGCACCCATTGGCCGTTTTCCCATGCTTTGGCCCGGGCCTCCAGGCGTTCTTTGTTGCAAGGGCCGTTGCCGTTTACCACATTCCAGAATTCTTCCCAGTCGATTTCTCCAAAATCGTAGTGCCCCCTTTCTTCATTCCATTTCAGAGCGGGGTCCGGCAGCGTCATACCCAGTATGTTACACTGCTCCACCGTTACATCTACAAACCTCTGGCGCAATTCATCATTGGTGAATCGTTTCACACGCCATCTCATACTTTGTGCTGTGTTAGGGCTGTCGTCGTCCGGAGGACCGAACATCATAAGCGACGGCCACCACCAGCGGTTTATCGAGTCCTGCACCATTTTACGCTGTATCTCTGTGCCTTTCGACATTTGGAGCAATATCTCATAGCCCTGGCGCTGGTGAAAGCTTTCTTCTTTACAGATACGAACCATAGCCCTGGCGTACGGTCCGTAAGATGTCCGGCACAGCGCTACCTGGTTCATGATAGCAGCGCCATCTACCAACCAGCCAATGGCGCCCATATCGGCCCAACTGGTGGTGGGGTAGTTAAATATCGAAGAATATTTTGCCTTTCCTGTATGCAGTTGCTCATACATCTCATCGCGCGTAATACCCAGCGTTTCGGCAGCGCTATACAGATACAAGCCGTGGCCGGCTTCATCCTGTACCTTGGCCAGCAATACCGCTTTGCGGCGCAGGCTAGGGGCGCGGGTTATCCAGTTACCTTCCGGCAACATGCCTACTATCTCGCTGTGCGCATGCTGAGATATCTGGCGTATCAAGGTCTTACGATAGTTATCGGGCATCCAATCGCGCGGCTCTATTGCTATCTCTTTATCTATCTTCTCATCAAAAGCCTGCTGGAAGTCGCGTACCGTCATAGATATCTGTTTAGTTTAGCTACAAATATAAGGCGAATGGAGCTAAAGTAGTACCCGCGACATACAACCGCCTTTATTTATAACGTTTTCTTTCATACAGCACTGCCCTGCTATTGCAGCTTGTTGCAGCTACTGTATAGTTTTTTTCTATGAACATAAACAGACTATCTACGTGCGGGGTGCTCCTGTATTCCGGTGCATAACACCATGTTACTATATAGTCAATAGTTTTACCGCTTTCGAGCTCATAATGCGGGATATCAACATTAGGCAATTGGTCTTCATGACCTGGACTTACACTTAAATTGAGGTATGGATTGCTCTCCGGTATCCATATAAAGGGGAAATATCCTGTATTGGCAGCATAATTATCCATGATTATCAGTGGTTTCTCCGCACCGGCATACCCTATTGCATGCTGAAAAAGCCAATTTCGGTCAACGATATAAGAATCATCCATATTTTTCCCGCTATGGCTGAAACTAAGTGGTAATAGGGTGCTGTAGGGTCTTATCTCCTTTGTTACGGATACATATTCATGGGCAGCAGCACCAGCACGCATAATAACAGGCAATCTGATAAAAGAAATAACTGCCAGCAATACACATAGCAAAATGCCGGACAATTTTGCAAAACCGTCTCTTACCGGAATATTTACCACCCCTACAGCTACTGATACATATACCAACTGCCGTGCTCTCATATCCATCATGCTGCCACCCCCCATTTCAGCAGGCACGAACAGGTATACAATTAATATGATGCATATAACAACCACTCCTTCAAAGTGAATGAGCTTCATATTGCCTCTCAGCTTAGAAATTGCCATCGATAATACAAATACCGAAAGCACCGCATAGCCAATTACTCTGCTCCAGGTATCCTCCCCCGCAGTATGCGTCTGATAGTCTAAAAACATGAACGATTGTTCTAACCGTTCAGGATGAAATGCAACTACCGTAGCCTGTCCGTGCCGTGTGCTATATTGCCATAGCAAGATGACACATGGCAAAATACCGATAGTTAGCAGGAATAATTTTTTAATTAGCAATCGCCCTTTCAGGCGGGTGGGCACTGCATCGCTGCCTGAAATTCTGAATATTGTCAGAATGGTGCAAAGTAGAATGCCATATGCTAGGCCAATTGCATGCGCAAAAAAGGCAATGAATACCAACAGCAAGAATAACATGTAATTTCGGGTAGTGTTCTTTTTTAGGAACATAAGCCACGTACATGCCACCCATAAGCCCAGCGCAATACTGATATTGAAATTGTAAAACCCCTTTACCAGCGTATGATTCAAGACCAACAACATACCCGCAACTGCCAGGTAGCGATTTCCGTCCGACAGGACAATGAGTTTTCTGAAACCAGTGGCATACACGACGATGTAAGCCGTTAACAATAGTTTTTCAGCAGCCGGGCCGCTGAATATAATTTGGAAAGCCGCCATAATAATATGGCTGAACCAGTTAGGATCCACTTGCCTGTTCAGTGTATAAAACCCGGAATAAAATGACTGGTGTAGACCAAGCCATTGGTCCTTTAGCATTGCAGAATTATACACATGGACTGCGCCATCGCCGGTAAGAAAATAATGAGACCCCCACACCTGCATCAGGCATATCAATATGGCAGCAACAAATAATAGGGTGTACGGTTTCATACACAGAGTTGTTTATTGGTATACTATAACCATCCCTATACGCTACTGGGCGAATATAAACCTGAAGGTGATACCTGCCCTGGTAGTAGTAATAGGGAACGAACTGGTAATATATGGTATGCTCTTGCGCCTGTCGTAGAACAACCTGATAGTCAGCTTATCGCTTACGATATAGTTGACAGAGGGCGATATGGTTATCACCTTTTGTCCTCTTGTTACCACACTCAGGTTCTGCGCCAGGTAATTATTGCTTGTTTTGTCATCGCGCACTGATACATCCACTTTAATGTTCAGGTCGTTCTTCAGTTCTTTTACACCAAATATCTCAAAAGGTAGAATTACACCTTTAACACGATAACCGAATCCTGCTACATATTCCGTGCTGTTGGTTTCACTTACCTGGTAGTCTATAAGGCTGAGGCTTACGGTACGCGATTTGCGGTATTCAAAGCTGGCCTGCATGTTATTTTTAAACGCTGCGTCAAAACCAATAAGCGGGTTCAACTGTTCAGATATGGTGATATTCGGAACCTGGAAGAATGGTACGAAGTTGCCCGAGTTTGAATCAATGAATGAAGGGAAACCAAGATTGTAAATATCCTGGTGATATAATGCTGATACAAAACTGTTCATAGACAGCGTGCCGGTATATGCATGGTTTACTACAACATTGCTGGCTATATTGGCTACAGCAGGCACTTTAGATAAGCCGTTGTAGCGCACACGCCAGTTAGGCATAGGTTTGTAAGCCTTGAAAGGATTGTTGCGTATGTTCCTGTTGTCATAGTTGATCAGGCCCACCTTATTCACGTCTTTACCTGTATAGGCAGATATGAAAGAAGGTATCAGTACATCCTGTGAATATTCTGTATAGCCTTTCGCATATTCAGGATTATTCGGATCGCGTGCGCCGTTCACATACGGATTATTATTCCCCAACCTGTCAGAGATTATCTGCCTGTTACCCATCAGTTCAGTAAACGCAGCAGAGTTAACGCCGCCACTTTTGAATAAGGTACTCAGCCCGATGTACGACACGGTAAACGAACCTGTTTCGTAAATATTATTGTGGGTAAACTCGCCCGTGCCACCAAACGTAGTGTCTTTGAATAGTTCGTTGAGCGACTTGCTGTAAGACTGCGTGACGGTCATGTCAATACGCAGGTCCCTGATCGGCTCAAAAGTAGTCACCAGGTTCAGGCTTTGCTGGTACTGTTGCTGAAACAGGGCGTTAAACAAAGAGTCCCTGCTCAGGCGGTCCTGACGCGCCTGCCGCTCCAGCCATGGCCTGTCAGGTTGATAGCCATACACGAATGCGAACCCTGGTGCCATAGTGCGGTCGTTAATACCCATAAAACGCGTACTATCCATATAGCCCGGTAATGTAGTTCCCGAGTTTTCTGATATGTTCACGGTAGTGCGTTTCACCATGGTCAACAATCTGCCGCCAAATCTTTCTATATCACTCACCTCCGGTGTACTGGCCCGTCTCTTCTTACGTTCTTCTTTTCTTTTGCGTTTTGCTTTTTCTTTTTCCGCTTTCAGCCTGGCAGCTTCTCTTGCTTCAAATACTTTGCGTGTAGAATCCAACTGTTCGTTGGTCATAGTACCCGCCAACTCTTCTATTGCTTTATCTATATCAAATTTCTCCGGAACCTTTTCTTCTTTGGCCTTAGCGTCTGTTGTGGTTTTTCCACGCAGGTCTTTTATCGCCTTTTTCCCACCGTTGGCCGTATCCATGGGTGACTTTCGTGGTTTAGGCTGATTGACCGCGCGAAGCCACCGCTGCTTGTTATATAGCCTTTCAAAATTGAACTCGCCGTTAGCCTGGGAGCTTTGTGTGTTACCAATAGTATTTCCCAGTCCTTTCGCCAGTCGCGATGCAGCAGTCCAACTATAAGTGTTGCCGTATTGGAGACGAACGTTTGTCCAGTCCAGTAATGGCAGTTTCTGTGTAGGTAACGTATAGCTTGTGTTGAAACGCTGGGTGTAAAAGGTGTTTCTACCCAACCTGCTGATTGAGTTCCAGAGGCTGTCACGTTTTTCATCGCTATCTACTTTCCCGTAGGGCTCATCAATCCTCGAGTTGTTGGTGGCCTCATAGTCGAAAGAAAGGGAACGTGTCAGCTCCCACCGGGTAGTATATGTGCGTGTCCACAAAAAGTTTTTGAAGTAGGTAGGCTCTATTTCTATCGGGTCATTGGTAATGTTACGCACCTGGGTTTCATTAAATATCTTGTGCAGGTCGGTACGGAAGGTAAAATTGGCCGGTAACAGCTTGAAGTTAAAATCCTTGATGAGTGCGACCCACGGAGACTTAGCTTTGATCACTCTTTTGAATGGCTCAATGGGTTTCGACTTGATAGTGTAAGTATAACCAAGCCCTGCTTTTTGGTCCAGCAGTTTGTCGCTTTCAATAATAGGATTGCGCCGGAATTGTTTGTTGTAGGCATAGCTGATGTCGAAGTTCTTAATATCCCATGGATGACTCTTGGCCGAAGGCTTATCCGGATTTCCTGTCACCCTGACGTTCGAGAAGTTGACACTTGTTACGGAAGTGAAATCCTGGGCTGTCTCCCTGAGGGAATCACGCTGACGGGCATCAGTGGCTGAATTGAGTTTGTTTTTATAGGTTACATCACGGTCGTATGGGTCGTATTGCGGGTTACTGATGTTTTCAGAATATCCGACAAACATGGGCAGCTGTACTCCCCAGGTGCGCGGCAGCAATTTACCCATATTCAAATTGGTGGATACACTGTATTGGTAGAAATTATCCCTGAACCTTTGATTCAGTTTTTGGTCTATGTTACCGTAACCCTGTGTATGCATGCTGCCGCTCAGGTTGATGTTACCGAAGTCAGCCATTTGCAGACTGATTTTCCCCGATGCGGCATAACCGGGCTTCTCATCCAGGCCCACAAGGCGCAACTCGTTGAACCATACCTCCGCACATTTCTTCTGGCCGTCATCAGCAGGGCTGTCGTCAGATTTCTTAGGGTTATATACACCCAACATCATGGTCTTGGCATCTCCTATATTGGGATTACCCACTACCACTATTATATTGCCATTGGCTGAGCGGGAAGTATATGGTACAAAGGTGGGAAGCCCTTTGGCATTACGTTCAGTTTTTACTTTCACAAGATCCTCAAGCACCAGGTCTATCCTGTTGGCTTCGGGCCACACGGCATCCGCGTTACCATCTCCGGGAGGTGATACCTTCAACGGTACCTGGTATTCGTAATAGTTGTTGATGAAGTCACTACCTATACGCACGATAGCGCGCAGGTCGCCATCTGCCAGCGGTATTTGGTCTACGCGTGACTCAGCATGCACAAACATACGCATACCATTAAACTGGCGCATATCCACGTTCACTTCCCTGAATACCGCACGGGCATCTCCATCATTCAGGTTGCACACCTGCAAAGACAAAGCCTGTTCGTTTAGTTGTATACTCTGTCCGCTCGACACATTGGCTTGCTGCCTGTTTACGCCCGGGGGTATTACATACGGAATAGGTGTTCTGTTACTGTTCTCCTCCAGGCTGACAGATAACACGGAAAATTCGGTGTTATCATTTTCGGGTATGTTCTCGCCCGGATCCTGTAGCGAGAACAGGTAGCGCCTCCAGTTGTTGCGGCCCAGCTCCAGCCTGGCAAAACGCATCACCACGCTGTCCTGGAAACCTGTGAGGAACATACGCATGAAACGTATAGAGCGGAAGTCTGAGATACCCCCTACCACTTGGGAATACTCCAGTATAGGTACTTTGAACTGGTACCATGTTTCTTTGGCGGTACTACCATTAGGCAGCTTTACATCTGTTTCCAGTTTGTTGATGATGTAGTTAGTGCCGACCTGCATATTCGGTTGAATGTCTACGCGATACTGGTAGTAATCTTCCGATTCATTCAGCGTATTGTCGCGGTTCACATCTTCCGATTCGGGGATATTAGTGCCTGCAAATGAATAGCTGGAATTACCGTCAGCCACGGGTGAGTTGCCATGAGGGTTATTAAACCTTTTATACCTGGATACTACTCCTGTGCCATTGCTTTCATAATCCTGGTCACGGAAATATTTGTAATCGTCGTGGGCGGGGTCTGCCGTAATAGCTTCCAGCACACCGGGGTCAACCTTGCCTACCAGCCGGTTGAGATACTGTGCAAAAAATCTTCTTTCTTCCTCGTTGTCCAGACCGTCGTAGCCCACGTCCTGTGTAGTACGCGCAGCAGGGTCGTTTTCAAATGCACGAGTTATCTGTTGCTGAAATGCCGGAGAATAGCCCCACCTGCTTTCCAGCAGTTGCGCGGTGTTCTTAGGATAAGGAATACCGTTCTCGAAGAACATCTTGCCATCCTTCAGTACGTCTTCAGAAACGTTACCAAGGTTAATGTATAATGAACCCCCTTCCGCGTTGGGACGGTTAATGAACGGATCCATCATCCAGAATTCGATGAATTCAACATTTGATTGCTCAAAGTCACTATTGTCAATAGGGCGCATGATACCACCCCACCGGTTTTCCGGGTTGGTCAGCTTGCCGTCAGTCGTTATGCCATCGGTATCAAAGTTGTAAGGCCCTTTCTCTGTAGGGAAGAATGCCAGATCCAATGTACTTAATGCATTTTGCAGGTTAACATTGGAACGTTGTGGAAAAACTTCTGTTTGCTGAACAAGCCTGATATAGTGTTGGTTGGGGTCATTTTTTACATATTCAGGCACGCCGGAGTTAGGGTCTACCAGCGATGGCTCCAGGAAATACCAGGCCAGCCTCGCCCT
>DATCSV010000019.1:0-10293 GCA_036568285.1 Flavipsychrobacter sp.
CTAAGGAAGACTGGAAGCAGGGGCGTATCATATTGCCGCCAAACGACAACAAAGAATTTGTACCGTTGCCTGAGGATAAAAGCAAACCTGCGGGTGGGCCACCTAATCCCGGTTTCCTGTCCTGATGCTATTTACATAAACGTAAATCGTGCATCTTTCTGAAAAACATGCTTTGAGTAAATGCCCCTGTATATGGGTACGGTATCACCTACCTGTAGGGAGTAATAAACATCAGCATCTACTTCGTGGTGCATATAGTTGGGATCGTCGAAGCTGATGTAGTATTGATTGGTATTCGGGAAAAACTTTTTGTCGGTAACCATTTTATGTATCACTTCTTTCCTGCCGCAGTATGCGTCTTTTTTGAAAGCATACACCTTTTTCAGGAACAGCCTGATACCCACAAAGATGATCATACTTTCCAACAGTAACAGCACAAACAGGAAGAGGTCTTCACCCATCAGTAGGTACCCGAACACCTCATAGTCGTACGGGTCCGCATCATCTTTATAGGCCGCCAATGAGAAATAGATACCGGCCAATACGAATATACCGAATACCAGCGCAAAGAACGGCAGCCGGGTATTATACACCGTCATCAGGTGGTGTTGTTCCTCCTCGGTCAGGGGTACGGTATGTAGCTTATCAATATCGGGCATTAGCTGCGTCAAATTACGCAATAGTATTCTTCCGGTTCCGTTATTTTATGATAATATGTTTCCAATAATTAGCTTTATGATTAATGCTTAAACACAGCTTTATGAAACAGATAAAATACACCCTCGTAGCACTGCTGGCAATTGTATTGTTAAATGCCTCCTGTAAAAAAGAACAGGAGAACAAAATACCTGAGAACAATATAAAGATAGGCGCCCTGCTGAGCCTCACGGGCAACTGGTCGTCGCTGGGTATAACATCAAAGGCCGCTATAGATATAGCGCTGGAAGAAATTAATGCATACATGAGCAAAAGCGGTTCAGGCTATCGCTTTAGTTCCGTAGTGTATGATACCAGGCTGGATGCCACACTGGCAAGTCAGTATATAGCTACTGCCAAAGGGGAGGGCTGTCAGTTTATACTCGGCCCACAGTCAAGTGCCGAGGCGGGTGCCGTGCTCAATTATGCCAATGCAAATAATATGCTGGTAGTGAGCCAGGGCAGCACTGCCGGCAGCCTCAGCATTGATTACGATAACCTGTACAGGTTTTGCCCGGCTGATGATGTGGAAGGCGTTGCTATGGGCAAGTCAATATCTAAAGACGGTATACGCGCATTGGTAACAGCCGCCCGCGATGATGCAGGTAATAAAGGATTACAACTGTCTGTCGGCAAGGCATTCCATACACTGAATGGTATGGTATCTGCTACCGCACCGTACAGCAATGCCGCTAATGTTGACTTTACCGCTCTTATTGCCGATATAAAGTCAAGGATCGTGCAATACCAGTCGTCTTATGCTACTAACCAGATAGCTGTTTACCTGGCATCGTTCGACGAATGTGTAGAGTTGTTCCAACAAGCTGCTGCTGACCCCGTGCTCTCATCAGTACGCTGGTATGGTGGCGATGGTACAGCCTTAAGTGCAGCGATTACCGGAAATGCAGCAGCGGCTGAATTTGCAATAGCTACTAAATACTTTGCACCCGCTTTTGGC
Source organism: Flavipsychrobacter sp. (assembly GCA_036568285.1). Classification (GTDB taxonomy): domain Bacteria; phylum Bacteroidota; class Bacteroidia; order Chitinophagales; family Chitinophagaceae; genus UBA5543. The sequence continues at coordinate 1,655 of DATCSV010000019.1, forward strand.
CTGCCTGAATACGCCGCCGGCAAATGGCAGCCCTTATCTGCTGAGATAAAGGCAAGAACTGGCATAGCGCCTGATGCGTTTGCACTCGCGGCTTACGATGCGGTTTGGGTAATGTCCATGAGTTATTGGAACTTTCCTTATGCACAACCTGAGTTCAGTCAATTAAAATCAGAATTTACAAAGCACGCTGCGGAGTACCATGGCGCCACAGGCTCTACGAGGTTGAACTCTGCAGGCGACCGCGCCACAGGCTCTTACGACTATTGGGGAATTGCAAAAGATGGCAACAGTTACAAATGGGTGGTAGTAGGTAAATCGGAATAAGATCAGGGATATACTGATAATAAGAAAGGCATCCCGCAGGATGCCTTTCTTATTATTGTTTTTTATGCTTGGTTATTTTTCCTTTGGAGTAAACTCCAGCGGCATGGTCATCTTCTTGCCTTCGCGCATGATGGTGATGGTGGTTTTGTCACCTTCCTCAAAAGCGCCCAGCGCCTCCATATAAGTTTGTATGCCGCGTATTTCGTGTTCACCCATTTGTACTATGATATCGCCACCTTTCAGTCCGGCTTTGGCAGCAGGGCGTCCGTCAGTTACGCCATCTATACGCAGGCCACCATCATTGAAGGAGTAATCAGGCATTACACCCAGGGTCACTTTGAAGCGTACCTTACCCACCTTCGGTTGCTTGGTTTCGGTATATGCAGGTTTCGGCATGGCGTCCATCTTGGCCGTAATGGTGTAGATATAATCCATGATTTGCGCCTGACCTTGGTAGTTTATCTTATCCGCATCATCACTTGGCTTGTGGTAGTCAGTATGCGTGCCGGTGAAAAAGAACAATACCGGTATGCCTTTGTAATAGAAAGAGCTATGGTCTGACGGGCCAACACCTGAGCTGTCTATCCCGATCTTGAAACGCTCATCATCTTTGTTCACCACCTTGCCCCATGCCGGTGAGGTGCCTACGCCACCTACTGTCAGTGCATGCGTGCTGTCGTTGAGGCGGCCCACCATATCCATGTTGATCATATAGGCAACGTTGTTGCTGTCCAGCCCCAGTTCTTCCACTATTTTCTTAGAGCCAATCAGGCCCAGCTCTTCGGCAGAGAAGTGCATAAAGACATAGTTGTAATTTTTCAGGCCGGCATCTTTGATGCGTGTGGCCAGTTGCATCAGCGCGGCAGTGCCACTCGCGTTATCATCGGCACCATTGTGTATAGAGCCATCTTTGGCAGCATGCAGGCTGTTACCGTCTTCGCCATGCCCCAGGTGGTCGTAGTGCGCTCCTAACACCACGGTATATTTGGCGTTGTTGTTGATATAGGCCAGTATGTTATTACCTGTTAGTTTCTTGTCTTTCAGGTCTGTGTCCAGCTCCAATAGTACCGATGGCATGGCTTCCTGCTTATCGGTATTCATGTATTGCAGATAGCCATCGTAAGTGATATATGCCACAGGCACAGATAATGCCTCGTATTCAGTACGCTTATTGAATTCTGCCGGGTATTTGGCATTATACTGGTCGTAGAACACTACAGCCGTAGCACCGGTCTTAATGGCCTCCTGACTGCGCTCAAATGCTGACTTCTCCCAGTTGAAGTGTGCGTCTTTGGCCTCTTCTTCGTCAGCATACATAGGCACCAGCCATATCCTGCCGTGCTCCATAACACCGGGTATTGCTTCTCCCTGTACTTTGCCATTGCCGCTGAATGCAAGCGGATAGGCCAGTTTGCTCTTTTTCAGTTCAGTTCCGTTCACCACTATACGGGTGTTGGTTCCCTTGCTTCGGCCTATGGTGAAAGTGAACGGGTAGAGGTATTTGCCCTTATAACCGCTTATGCCTTCAGATGTGTAATATTTGATGATGTAGTCGGCTGCCAGTTTTTCGCCCTCAGAGCCTGTGCGGCGGCCCTCCAGCTTATCAGACGCCAGGTAGCCTATGTCTTTTTTCAGTTGTCTAACGACTTTCTTTTCAGAAACCTTTTGCGCGAAAACGGGCTGAAAAAGAAGAATTGCTGTAATGGAAAGTAACCAACCTCTCAATTGCATGGATATAAATTTGGGTGCAAAGGTACTATAAACGGCAAAAACCATGTTCCGAAATGCGAAACATGGTTTTGTAAAAAAAGGAAATATGCTAAGGGAAAGGTTATTCGTTCTCCCCGTTATGTTCTTTCAGGCTGCCATCAGCTTCCACCATCACCAGTGCTGCGGGGTCTTCTGCCTCACCGTGTTCGCCGGGTTCGGCTTCGCTGCCGGCTGTAGGCATCACTATTTCTATGTTGGATATATCCTTCAATGCAGGCAGGTCAGCAGGGGCATTAATGCCCAGGTAGTCCATGAAGTTCTTGGATGTGGCATATACCAGTGGCTTACCCACGGCGTCTTCCTTGCGGCCGGCTATTACTATCAGTTCTTTTTCCAGCAGTTTCTGTATGGAGTAGTCGACACTGACACCGCGTATAAACTCTATTTCGCCTTTTGTAATGGGCTGCTTGTAGGCTATTATGGCCAGTGTTTCCATAGCCGCTACAGACAGTTTCTTTATATGTTTGTCGCCGTTGAGTTGCAGAACGGTCTTGTGGTATTCTTTCTTGGTCAGGAACTGATAACCACCGCCTACTTCGCGCAGCTCAAAGGGGTAATATTCAGCACTGTATTTTTCACGAATAGCATCTATACAAGCTGCAATACGTTCAGATTCAACAGGCTCCTCAAAAGTCTGGCTCAGCAGGTCTACCATCTCCATCATAGTGATGGGCCTTTCGCTGGCAAATACCAGCGCCTCTATATGTGGCATTAATTGTTCTATATCCATATCTCCTCTGCTTTTTAAGGTCATACCGAAATTAAAAAGTCTTTAGCTCTCCTCTCTGAAAAGAAATGCACAGGTGTGGGAAAGTTCTCCCGAATAGTAAAAACTAAAACGTCAGAATTCTGTTTGTGCGTGAGTTGCGTTTTCGTGTCAGCAGTGACGATTCACAGCCCTGTGTGCACGAAGCTTATACTGAGAAGCTTTCGCCACAGCCACAGGTGCGGCTGGCGTTGGGGTTCTCGAAGTGAAAACCTTTTCCATTAAGGCCGTCTGAAAACTCCAATACTGTATCACACAGGTACAGGAAGCTTTTCAGGTCGGTGACCAGTTTTACGCCACCGTCTTCAAACGTTTGGTCGTTTGGTTGGGCTTCGTTGTCGAAATCCAACTTGTATGACAGGCCTGAACATCCGCCACCTACTACCCCTACACGCAGAAAGTAAGAGTCATCCAGCCCGGCATCGCGCCGCAGCTGCTCTATCTTTTTCTTTGCTTTTTCACTGATGTGTATCATAATCCTGTATCCTATAAAAGTGGCTGAACATGTATTTCAATTATCACAAAACCATTCCAATCACACACGTTCAACCACTAAAGAATTTATGCTCTATTCTAATGTTTCTTTTCGTCCAGTACCAGTTCTTCCATACCGTTTTTCACACGGTAGTCGTTAATAGCTGCTTTGATAGCATCTTCAGCCAGCACTGAGCAGTGAATTTTTACCGGGGGCAGGTTCAGCTCTTCTACTATATCCATATTGTCTATAGTCAGCGCCTGGTCTACCGTTTTGCCTTTCAGCCATTCTGTAGCCAGCGATGAAGAAGCTATTGCTGAGCCACAACCAAAAGTTTTGAACTTAGCATCCTTTATCAGGCCTGTAGTTTCGTCTACTTCTATTTGCAGACGCATTACATCGCCGCACTCAGGCGCACCTACCAGGCCGGTGCCTACGTTTGTCTTCGCTTTATCCAGCGTGCCTACGTTTTTGGGGTTCTGGTAGTGGTCTATTACTTTTTCTGAATATGCCATAATATTTTACTTTTTATTTTGTTTAGTGATGTGCCCATTCAATTGCGTCCAGGTCAATGCCTTCTTTATACATTTCCCACAGCGGGCTCATCTCCCTCAATTTCAAAACTGTTTCTTTTATCGCGTCAATAGTATAGTCAATTTGTTCGTCGGTAGTGAAGCGTCCCAGGCCAAAACGCAGCGAACTGTGCGCCAGGTCGTCACCCAATCCTAAAGCCTTCAATACATAAGATGGCTCTAAAGATGCAGAAGTACAAGCCGAACCGCTGGACAATGCTATGTTTTTGTTGAAGCCCATCATCAGGCCTTCGCCCTCCACATACTTGAATGATATGTTGGCTACGTGCGGCAGACGGTGCTCAATATTACCATTTACATAAGCTTCTTCCAGCTCCAGTAATCCCTGCTCCAGCCTGTCGCGCATTACGCTCAGGCGTGTGGCTTCAGCTTCCATTTCGTTCATGCATATTTCACACGCTTTACCAAAGCCTACTATACCAGGAACGTTCATAGTACCGCTACGCATACCACGCTCGTGGCCACCGCCATCCATTTGTGCCGTTACTTTTACACGTGGGTTTTTGCGGCGCACATACAAAGCACCTACGCCTTTGGGTCCGTACATTTTATGTGCGCTGAAAGCCATCAGGTCTATGCCGTCAGCTTCTACATCCACAGGTATTTTTCCTACAGCTTGCGTAGCATCCGTAAAGAATAATACACCGTGTTTTTTAGCTATTGCGCTTATCTCGCGAATTGGCTGCACTACACCTATCTCATTATTTCCATACATAATGGAAATAAGTATTGTTTTGTCCGTAATGGCTTTTTCCAGTTCGTTCAGGTCTACCAGGCCATCGGGCTGCACCTGCAGGTAAGTAACCTCACCACCCAATTTCTCTATATGCTTACATGCATCCAGTACAGCCTTATGCTCTGTAGTGCAGGTAATGATATGATTACCCTTAGAACTGTACATTTCGAAAACGCCCTTCAGCGCCAGGTTATCAGCCTCTGTGGCGCCTGAAGTAAATATGATTTCTTTGGAACTTGCATTAATCAGTTTTGCCACCTGCTCGCGTGCATAGTCCACAGCTTCCTCAGCTACCCAGCCGAAAGCATGGCTGCGGCTGGCGGCATTGCCGAATTTTTCGGTAAAATAGGGTATCATCTCTTCCACTACCCTTGGGTCGCAAGGTGTTGTGGCGTTATTATCCAGGTATATTGGCAATTTCACACTCATGTCCTAATTATGTTGAATATTATTAGCCTACAAAGTTACGTACTAATCAGCGTAATCGTTCATTTCGTACATTGTAGCTTTAAATGAAGCCATATCTAAAACTTATAAGATTTTTATGCTAAAAATTGAGCACCTGGGCATAGCGGTAACGGACCTTCAGAGATCTATCCCACTTTTTGAGCAACTACTGAATACACCTTGTTATAAAACAGAAGTAGTTGAAAATGAGGGCGTAAGCACGGCTTTTTTCCAGATAGGCGAGTCGAAAGTGGAGTTGTTGGAAGCTACAAGGCCGGATAGTCCTATCAGCAAATTCATAGAGAAGAAAGGTGAAGGCATCCACCATATTGCTATCGAAGTAGAGAATATCGAAGCCGAGATGAAAAGGCTCTCTGCTCTCGGCTTCTCCCTTTTGAACGAGGTGCCTAAAGAAGGTGCGGATAATAAACTCATATGCTTCCTGCACCCCAAAACCACGAATGGGGTGCTTATTGAACTATGCCAGGAAAAGAAAGCCTAAGCTTCCTTGTATCGCAGTACCGGCAAAGTGAGATATACAATAACCAGGTATATTATAAAACCGGTGAATAAGCCGGCAGCTGCCACCAGTATATACGACCTGTTACTTTTGGTAGGTACTATGGCATCATCTATGACGTACAGGTTCATAGGCATTTCTTTTTTCTTCAGTAGTTCCTGTTTCTTCTTGTACAAGTCATATGATAATGAGTATATCGAACCTTCATTTGTGTTAGAAGATGTGGTAGTAGAGCTAACCATACCTCCCTGATAAACTCTTTTTTGACTATCCATCATTTCCAACTGATCGGTAATAAATGATATTTCATCGTCAATCTCCTTCATTTTTAACCTTCGTTTGCTGGATAGATAGGAGTTTGCATTTTCAAGATAGGTCAGTATGCCTGCCTGTATCTCCTGTACATAGCTTGTATCATCCAGGTATATATTTACAATAAATGGTATCCTGTCTACATTCAAATCCTTGTCGAGAGGTTCGCCTAAGATATTGGTACCTTCCACTTTTTTAAGTGTGTTTATTTGCCTTTCAGAAAGGCCTAACAGAGCTTGCGCTTTGTTTTTGTTGACTTCCAGCAACAAATTGAGTTTGGCCAACCTGTCTCCATATACCTTTCGTACCAGTTCCTCATACATCACGGTAAATGAGGCATTATAGATGTTGGCATTTCTTGCATTTAAGAGGATGAATATACCGGGTGTCAGAATAATACAGGCCCAAAAAATCACAGCTCTTCTTCTGACATCTACATAAAATGTATGCAGGACAGCTATCAATTTGTCGTATAGCGGAACAGAGTTACTTTTTTCTACAGGCATGGGGGAAGTATTCTGTGTTTTATGTTAATATTAATTGCAACAAAAGTAGAACTTTTGCGTAGCGAACCATATATTTTCAAGACATAAATCTAATAATAAGGCGGATTAATACCCGCGCAGAAATTTTAATAGGTGTATTGCGGTAAATTCTTATTTTTACAGTGCGTTTATCTAACCTGCACATTTACCCTAAGTTTATTCCTGCTCCGTAACATTTGAATCATTATCGTAAATGATAAGTGATAAACTATTTGCGCAGGGCTATGCAACAGACAGTATTCTGTTGAAAGATAACATACTCAGGACCTTAGGGTACTATCATGTGTTCAGGCACCCCTTGTATATCCACGAAATACATGCCTTTTTACAGGCAGAGGTTTCTCAAACAGAGTTGCAACATACCCTGGACAATATGGTGCGGGAAGAGCATATTTTTTACGCCTACAATATGTACTCGCTTGAAAACTCAAGCCGGATATTCCTGAAAAGGCTGGTAGGTGCCGATATGGCCGCTGAAAAAATGATGGAAGCCCGCAGATGTACGGCACTGATTGCCTCATTCCCATTCGTAAAAGCAGTTTGTGTATCAGGCTCGTTGTCAAAAGGATATGCAGACGAAAATTCAGACATTGATTTTTTCATCATCACTACACGGCAGCGCCTATGGATATGTCGTACACTGCTGCATATCTTCAAAAAATTCACTTTTATCGTGAACCGGCAGCATTCGTTTTGTATGAATTATTTCATAGACGAATCCCGGCTGTGCCTGGAAGAAAAAAACCTTTTTACGGCTACAGAACTCGCCACGTTGGTGCCTGTGTACAATAAGCAGTTGCACAGCAGATTGCTTAGTGAAAATGAAGACTGGATAAAGGGATACTTCCCCAACATGGAGATGGGTAACAACCATTTTCAGACAATTGGCACGAAATCAATCGTCAGGAAACCTGCAGAATGGTTGCTGAACATCCTATGGCCTGAGCGCATGAATATGGTATTAATGCACCTCACAGACAGGCTATGGCGCCGCAAATGGAAACGAAAGGACTACCCCATGGATGATTATGAGATAGCCATGAAAACTAAATGGTATGTTTCCAAGCAGCACCCGCTTAATTACCAGAAAAAGGTATTAAGATTGAATAATGAAGAAACCTTCAGAGTTGCTGGTTTAGATTTATAATCACTTTATGCGCATACTGGTTACAGGGTCCACCGGTTTTACAGGTTCTGCATTATTAAGTTATTTGTCTGGCATAGACGGTTTGGATATAACTGCGGTCGTGCATAAAAAGTCTGCACGCACCATACATAATAATATCAGGTATGTCAAATCATCGCTATGGACTTTACCCGAACTTCTGGAGCAACAAGCGCCTTTTGATGCCATTTTTCACCTCGCAAGGATTTCCGGGAAGAGGTGGGGCAATGTTGGCAGACTGTTGGCTGGCTTACAGGGGGCAATAACAAATAAACGCATATTGGGTGCCCTTAAACGATATCACGGCAACGCAAGACTCGTCTATCTGTCAGGCTCCTTAATGTATGGCCACAATCCCGGAAAGGTATTGGTGGAAACTGACGCGTTAAATCCAACAGGGTTTGGCAAATATTACTACTATGCAGAACGTCCTCTTCTTAACGCCCTCCGCAACGACAATAGCTGTAATATAATCATGTTGCGTGCACCATGGATACTTGGGAAAGGTTCATGGTTCTCACAACTCTATGAGCAACATATACAAAGCCGAAAATCAGTACCTGTTTACGGCAATGAGAACAGGAGGATGTCGGTAATTGCTGTAGAAGACTGCGCGGGTATGTTGTGGCATTACGCTTTGAGCGCGCCTGCCCCTGGCATATACAATATTTATACCTTTGGCGATATTGTCTACAGTAATTTTATAAACAGCCTTGCAAAGGCGTATAGGCAAGCAGAAATAACTCATTATACCGAAGATGATATGCTAAGAGTAGTTGACAGCACCACAACATCGTCCATACTATGTGAAGTAGTGCTGGATACTGCCCATAAAGAACTTTTGAACGGGTATCAACCGCTATTTACTGATATTGATACATACATAGCACAACTGGCTACGCAAAATGGTTAACACAAAAAATACAACCGAATATTACAAACAGGTAGGTGACTACTTCGACATTTTCGCCAGGCAGCATCACGAG
>DATCSV010000020.1:0-2675 GCA_036568285.1 Flavipsychrobacter sp.
ATATCAACCTGGGAGTACAATGTGTGAAATGCTTATTGTTCTTCAATCCTTTCGTTTGGCTCTCATCTGGTTTAATTGACAAATATCGTGAACTCTCCTGCGACGAAACAGCTGCAAGGCATGAACGAAATATAGAACTGGCGGAAACCCTGGCAATGATTGCCGGCATGCAGGCAAGGCAAAACATCCTGGTGATGAGCCTGAAAAAGAGAAGCCCGTTACTGGCAAGGGTGCAGGCTTTACTATCTATCCGCCAATACGATAAGTCATCGCACAGGCTATTACCCGCTATAGTTACTACTATCATATTGGCAACAGGGCTGCTGATAGCAGGTAGTACAAAACTGTTCTCTACCGAAAAAGACAATCTGCGCGAGCAACTGAAAGAGATAAGCGCGCAGATGTATAAAGAGGGTAACTATCGCTACGTGTTTGTAGACGCGGTGATAGACAGTCTGGTAGTATTGCCCGCCAAGGTGCAAATGCTGAACATGGGCGGCAGCTATTGGACATTGACCAACAACAATGGCCCTGTAAAGGTATCCACAGAGTTGAGTAACGAGTATCAGTTAAAGTTGGGCACGTTCTTAGTGGCACAAGGAGAGGATACCGATGCAACTGTAGCCTTTGATGCTATGCCTGCCAATGGTATGTTGACGTTGAAAGACATACTGAATGCAGACAGTGACTTCAGAAAAATGACAGCGAAAGACCGCTACAAAGCCGGTATTACCACACGAGCATGGAAGCGTATATATAAAGCCATGTATGAAGACGGCTTGATACAACAGCCGCACGATAGGTTCGAGATGCAATACAGTTCAAAAGGCATAGACATAAATGGCAAAAAACTAACCGGGGTATTGGATGCAAAATACCGGAAATTGTATGCAGAACTATTAGGACTTGACCTGGACAGAGATGATGTATCAGGCAGTATGACTATCGGGGATTTGAAAAAGTACCTTACTGAAATATAACTATAACCGAAAGAGACACAGCCGGTATAAGATACCAGGAACGTAACACGATACTAGCCCAACTGTTTAACGAACTACAAAAAGATGGGTTGGCAGATACAAACCATAGGACGGAAATAGAATACAGGAGCGGACAAGTATTCCTTAATCTTGTTCAACTGGAAACTGAAGCACCAGGGAAATATGCCGGACTTCTGCAGAAAGCAATCTTTTATTCAGGAAAAGCAGACACTCAAATCACTACCTATACATGGTATATAGACAAGCCCTTTCCACAATACTATTACGACAGGTTAAACAGATTTACAGAAAAAGAAATGTTGCAACACGTAAGCGATGAATTGTTCAACAAAGGGCTGACGGACTATATAATGGTTGACGCAGTGAAAGACGGATACCTGCAAAATGGCGAGAGTTATCATATAACGTATAAAGACGGTGTTGTAACAATAAAGGGTAAGACACTCCGCATTAATGACCAGATTACCTACAACAATAAATTGGAACAATACATTCAAAAATTTGAAAGCAAGAGCTGGTATGGCTCCACGCGCAGCACGGTGAAAATGAGTGACATACTTGACCCGGAATCAGGATTACGTACTAAAAGCAGAAATAACGAAGACCCTTCGGTAAATAAAGACTACATGTACGATATCATGATTGCTATGCATGAGGAGGGCCTTTTGGATACTGCTTACCAGGTAAGGATACGGTACAACAGCCTTGACAACAGGCTATTTGTAAACGAGGTGAAGTTGGAAGGTCCTACTGCAGATAAATACAGGTCTATCATCAGGAAGAACGAACCTGGCATCAGCAAAGGGAAAAAGGTGAGCCTATCTTACCAGAAAAATACAGAAAAGAGTTTTCCACCGACAGATAGCAGGAACGGATATAGCAAAAAATCATTGCAGCGCATAAGCGAAGATTTATACAAAACAGGCTACCAGGGGTATATAATAGCTGATGCTGTGCATGATGGATATATAGAAGATGGTGAATACTATAAAGTAAACTATAAAAAGGATGGATTTTTCATAGAGGGTGTAATACTTCCTATAGAGGTAAAAAAGAGGTACGATGACAAGATGGAAGCCTTTATAGCTATGCACAAAGACGTTAAGCGTATATCCTGGTCAATCAGTGATACGTTTGAAGCCCGTAAAGGTATAAGAGAGTTCAGATACAGGATAACTAATGGGGAAGGAGAAGCAAAAGAACAGACAAGTAAAAAAACATTTAAAACCAGTAGTGTAACACTTGCTTCCGGACCCTTTCGCGTATACAAGAGCAAAGGCAGCGAAAGCCAGATGAAAAGTTTGGTGCAAGCTATGCATCAAGACAAACTGCTGGATAGCAATAGCTATCATGTAATAGAATACAGGCAAGATGGTGTGTATGTGAATGCAAGAAAGCTAACAGGCAGCTATGCTACCAAATACAGCGCTATGTTAGAAGATATGGGAGACAAGCGGGGCTGCGGAGCAATAATTGAGTATGTTCCTCAAGGTGTGAAGATTCCCGATTTTTACTCAGGTGATATGAAGATTGAGGTAAACACCTCCGGCATCAACCTACCCGCGATTGCACAGCTTATGTTTGTAGAGGGCAACCCTAACTTTGTACTGGCACATGCATTGCACGATGGGGTGTTGCGCGAAAGGCAGAATTATATCTTTCAGTTTTCAAATG